>NZ_JBHSQK010000155.1:0-5311 GCF_042658055.1 Pseudonocardia lutea | reverse complement strand
GCGCCTTGGGCGCCACCGCGCGGCGGTGCGGCGGCACGGACCGCCCGATCCCACTCTCCGGCACCTGCGTCTCCCGTGACTCGGCGGCCCGACACCCCGACGCTAGCCGCGCTCCCGTCGACTGGTCAATCGTTCGGTCGGTACTGCTCGACCGATCGTTTGGGCACCGTCGCGTCGACGCCTCTCGCGCGGCGGGCGTGCGCCGGGCGACCGAGTTCCTTGACCTGAACCGAGCTTCAGGTCGCACGGTGGTCCGCATGACACCGACCGCGATCGTCACCGGTGCGGGGCAGGGCTTCGGGCTCGCCCTCACCGTCGCCCTGGCCCGGCGCGGGACCACCGTCGTGGCCTGCGCCCGGGACGCCGACCGCCTGCGGGGCGCGCTCGCCGGGGTGCCCGGCGTCCGCGCCCTGCCCGGCGACGTCACCGACCCGCGCTTCCGCGCCGAGCTCGCCGCAGCGGCCGGCGACCGGCTGGACCTGCTGGTGCACAACGCCGGCGAGCTCGGCCCCTCGCCCCTGCCCCGGCTGGCCGACTACCCGCTCGACGCCCTGCGCGGCGTCCTGGAGACCACCGTGCTGGCCCCACTGGGCCTCACCCGGGAGACCCTGCCGGCCCTGCGCGCCGCCGGAGGCACGGTCGTCACGCTCAGCTCCGACGCAGCCGTCGAGGCCTACGAGGGCTGGGGCGGCTACGGCGCGGCGAAGGCCGCGCTCGACCACCTCGCCGCGGTGCTGGGCGTGGAGGAGCCGGGGCTGCGCGTGTACGCCTTCGATCCCGGGGACATGCGCACCGCGATGCACCAGCGGGCCTTCCCCGGCGAGGACATCTCCGACCGCCCGGAGCCGGAGACCGTGGTGCCGGCGCTGCTGCGGCTGCTCTCGGACCGACCGCCGTCGGGCCGGTACACCGCCGCGGCCCTGCGGGTGGCGTCGTGAGGCCGGTCCCGCCCGGGCTGGTGGCCACCGCCCCGCCGCCCGTCCGGGACGGCGTGCGGCTGATGGTCGCGCGGGCGCGGCGGCCGCTCCGCCACCGGCGGTTCACCGACCTGCCGGAGGCGCTGGAGCCCGGCGACCTGGTCGTGGTCAACACCTCCGACACCGAGCCCGCCGCGCTCGACGGCACCCGCGCGGGCAGGCCCGTCGTCCTCCACGTCTCGGGACCCGCCCCCGGCGGGACCTGGCTCGTGGAGCTGCGGACGCCGGACGGGCACCGGGTCCTCGACGGGCGGGCCGGCGAGCCCGTCCGGCTGCCGCGCGGGGTGACCGCGACCCTGCTCTCCGGCGGCCCGCGGATCTGGCGGGCGCGCATCCCCGTGGAGGGCGGGCTGCGCCGGTACCTGGCCGTGGCCGGGCGCCCGATCACCTACTCCTACCTGCGGGAACGTCCCCCACTCGCCGAGTACCGCACCGTGTTCGCCCGACCCGACGGCCGCTTCGGCAGCGCGGAGATGCCGAGCGCGGGGCGGCCCTTCACCTTCGGGGTGCTCGAGGGGCTCCGGGCACGCGGGATCGGGGTCGCCGAGCTGGTGCTGCACACCGGCGTGTCCTCCCTGGAGGCGGGCGAGACCCCGCTGCCCGAGCGCTACCGGGTCCCCCTCGCCACGGCCGAGGCCGTCGCCGCGACCCGCGCGGCGGGGCACCGGATCGTCGCGGTGGGGACCACCGTGACCCGCGCGCTGGAGACCGTCGCGGAGCCAGACGGCACGGTGCGGGCCGGCGAGGGCACGACCGAGCTGGTCCTGGGCCCGGACCGGCCGGTCCGCGTCGTCGACGGGCTGCTGACGGGCTGGCACGAGCCCGAGGCCTCGCACCTGCTCCTGCTCCGCGCGGTCGCCGGGCGGCGGCTGGTCGGGAGGGCCTACGCGGCCGCGCTCGAGGAGGGCTACCGCTGGCACGAGTTCGGCGACTCCTGCCTGCTGCTCCCGTGACCTAGCCCCGAGCACCCACCGGCGGTTCCGACACCGGGGCCGGGACAGCCGCCTGCTCGGGCTCCCGGCGGTGCGGCAGCTCCCGGGTGAGGAACAGGCTGAGCAGCGCGATCCCCGCGGCGGCCAGCAGCGCCACCTTCAGCCCGAGCAGCTGGGCGTGGGCGTACCCGGCCACCAGGACCTCGGTCTCCTGGGCCCCGATTCCGGCCGCGCCCAACGCGGCCCGCGCCTGGTCCAGCGAGAGGAACGAGATGCCCTGCTCCAGCGCCGTGCCGACCTGCTGGCGGGTCGCCTCGGACACCGGCGCCGCGGACACCCCGGTGAGGCTCGCCCGCGTCAGGGCACCCAGCAGGAAGGAGCCGATCAGGGCCGTGCCGAGCGAGGAGCCGAGGTTCTGCGCGGTGTACTGCAGCCCGCCGACCTCGCTGCGCTCGGCCTCGCCGACGCTGGACTGTGCCACGTTCCCGAGCTGCCCGGCGAGCAGGCCCATCCCGACGCCGAGGAGGCCGGTGGCGAGGGCGAACGACAGGTCGTCGAGCTCCGGCCGGACGCTGCCGACCAGCCACAGCGAGGCGCCGCACAGCACGACGAATCCGGTCCGCACCACCGCGCGCGGCGCGGCGAACCGGTTCACCACCGGCGCGGCCATGGACGTCACCAGCATCGTGACCGAGACCGGCAGCAGCCGCAGCCCGGTGGAGAAGGCGTCGAGACCCTGCACCACCTGCAGGTACAGCGGGATGGTGAAGAAGACGCCCAGCAGGATCAGGTTCTGGGCCAGCAGCGTCGAGAGCGCGGCGCGCAGCGGCCGGATCGCGAACAGCGCCCAGCGGACCAACGGGTCGCGGCCCCGCTCCTCCCGGTGCCGCACCCAGCTGCGCAGCAGCCCGAGCACGACGAGCCCGAACGCGATCACGAACAGGGTCGGCGCGAAGCCGAGCACCGTGAAGGGCGGGTTCCGCGGCTCGAGCCAGCCCCAGGCGCTGCTCTGCAGCGCGCCCAGGACCACGCACGCGAGCCCGACCACGGACAGGGCCGCCCCCACCAGGTCCGGCCTGCGGCGAGGCCCGGCGGCGGGTGCGTCGGCGATCCAGCGCAGCATCAACAGGATCGCCACGACGATCACGACCTCGCCGGCGAACACGACCCGCCAGCTCAGGTAGGTCGTCGCCCAGCCGCCGAGGATCGGGCCGACCGCGATCCCCGCGCCCGCCAGTCCCCCGATGACGCCGTAGGCGACGGCCCGGTCCCGGCCCCGGTAGTTGCCGCCCACCAGGGCGGCCAGCGCGGGCAGCACGAGCGCGCCGCCGAGGCCCTCGATCACCGACCAGCCGAGCACGAGCACCCACAGCGTCGGCGCGATCGCGGTGATCCCCGAGCCGACGCCGTAGACGACCAGCCCGACCGCGAAGGCGCGACGGCGGCCGAGGATGTCCCCGATCTGGCCCCCGGTGATCAGGAAGGCGGCCATGACCAGGGTGTAGAGGGTGATGGCCCCCTGGATGGCGGCGACCGTGGTGTCGAAGTCCGCGACGAGCGCGCTGATCGACACGTTCATGACCGCCGTGTCGAGCACGACCAGGAACTGGGCGATCCCGAGGGCGACGAGCGGCTTCCAGCGGTTCACCCGTGGCCGTCCGTGGTCGGGTCGGCCGCGGCCACCTTCCCCGTCTCGATCGCCCGGCGCAGCGCCGCGTGGTCGGCCTCCGTGCGGTCGGCGTAGGCGCGGGCGAACGCGGCGAGGGCCCGGTCGAAGGCGGCCGACGAGCCGAGGTAGGCGGCGATCGCGATCCGGTCGCCGCTCCGCGCGTGGGCACGGGCGAGGGTCTGTCCGCAGATCTCCGCGTAGAGCCGCAACCCGCGCGGGCGCAGGCTGTCGACCTCGACCGAGCCCTTCCAGTCCCGCAGCTGGCGCAGGTAGAAGTCGCGGACCTCGCCGTCGACCCCGGTCGTCCGCTGCCAGCCCAGGAAGATGTCGCCCACCGTCTGCATCAGCCGCTGCCCCTCGACGACCCGCTGCCCCGCCGTGGCCTGCGGGGCGGGACCCAGCACGGACTCCAGGGCCGACGGGCCCGCCTCCTTGGCCTGCAGGAACAGCGGATCGCGGTCGTCGCGGCCGAGGAAGAGCAGCATCCAGCACCGGGTGCCGACGCTCCCGACACCGACGACCTTGTGGGCGATGTCCACGGGGCGGTACTGCTCGAACAACCGGCGACGGTCCGGGGACAGGCTCTGCCGGTAGCCCTCGAGCAGCTCGTGGATGCCGTCCTCGATGCCGCGCCGCTCCACCTCCTCCGGGTAGAGGTCGCGGACCGGCACCACGATCGGTGGCGCGGCGGCGATCCGCGGGGCGCCGTCGACGACCGCGGTGAAGCGGTCCAGCGCCCCCAGGTTGTCCCGCGTGCGGGCCTTGGCGAGGTCCCGCTCCATCCGGGCACGCCGCGGCGCCGCGACTCGGCGCCGGTAGCGCGCCCACAGCTCCTCGGTCTCGACGAGCGCGTACCAGACGTCGAGGTTGGTCATGGCCGCGAAGGCGCGCATCGCCCGGCGGTAGGCGCGCACCGCCCCCTCCACCGCCGCCGCCCGGTCCCGGGGCCCGAGACCCCGGTCCCGGCCGGCGACCTCGACGCTGGCCGCCAGCCGTTTGACGTCCCACTCCCACGGGCCCCGCAGGGTCTCGTCGAAGTCGTTGACGTCGAAGACGAGCCGGCGCTCGGGCGAGGCGAAGAACCCGAAGTTGGCCAGGTGGGCGTCGCCGCAGAGCTGCACGTCGATGCCGCTGACCGGCGTGGCGGCGAGGTCGGCGGTCATCACCGCCGCCGAGCCGCGCAGGAACGCGAAGGGCGACAGCGCCATCCGGGCGTACCGGATCGGCAACAGGTCCTGCACCCGGCCGACGTCCTGCGCGGCGAGGATCTTCAACGCCCCCTTGCCCCGCCGGGCCGGCAGCTCGGCGTGGCTCGAGCGGGAGGCCGCCGCCCGGGCCGCGCGGCCGAGCTCGACCCGCTCGGCCGGGCCCGGTGCGGGCGGGCGCGCGGCGGGCGGTGCGGGCGGTGCCGCGGTGCTGGTCACCGCCCTCACCGCCGTCGGGTCACGACGACGCCGACCAGCAGACCGACGGCGATCATGACGACCAGCAGCAGCCACAGCGGCGCACTCAGCGTGAGCGTGAACAGGTACACGTTCACCGGGCCGCGGTTCTGCAGCACGAACACCAGGGCGAGGACCATCACGACGAGCGCGACGACCAGCCGGGGGCTGACCGTGCGCCGTGCCCGTCCGGCCGGTCGTTGCGTCGTCATCGCCGGCACCCGGTCAGACCGTCTCGCGCTGCTCGCGCACCAGCGCCCAGATCACGGCGATGTCGAGCGCGATGATCAC
>NZ_JBHSQK010000154.1:0-3854 GCF_042658055.1 Pseudonocardia lutea | reverse complement strand
CGCGCAGGCGCAGGCCACCCGCGTGGTGCGCGCGGCCGCGCACGCGCCGGAACGGCCGGCCCGCCCGTCCGTGGACCCACCGCCCGCCGATCGGCCCCCCGCCGGTGACCACGAGGACGCCCGGGACGAGACCCGGGACGAGGACGGGACCTGGCACCCGGACGAGACCCGGGACGAGGACGGGACCTGGCACGAGGACGAGACCCGGGACGGCGACCGGGATGCCGACCGGGATCGGTGGGACGCCCAGGACCGCGACACCCGGTGGGACACCCGCGGGGACGACGGCCGGGAGTCCGGGGCGGGCTCCCGAGCGGACTCCCGGTCGGTCTTCCGTGGGGACGACCGCCCCGACCTCGACGATCGTGCCGACCCCTGGTCCTGACCGACCGCAGCCTCTCACCCGCCCGCTCCCCCACGGCTCCCGTGTTCGCCTCGCCGCCCTTCGTCCTGGACAGCGCCTCCGGCCGGGCCCATAGTGGGACGTCTCGCCGCACGGCCCGTCCCCCCGAGCGGGCGGTGGGAGCCCCTCGACGTGACGGGTGGTGACGATGGTGCAGACGCGCCCGCGGAACGGGGAGGGTCTCGGGGGGCCGGGCGACGACGACCCGGAGCCGGATTCCGGCCTGGGCTTCGTCGACGTCCCCCGGCTGGAGCTCGACCAGCTGCTGGAGCAGATCGTCGAGCGCGCCGAGGAGGTCATGGCGACCCAGGGGCGGCTGCGCGGCCTGCTGCGCGCGCACCGCGCGGTGGGCGCGGACCTGGAGCTCCCGGTCGTGCTGCGGCACGTCGTCACCGAGGCCCGTGCGCTCGTCGGGGCCCGGTACGCGGCGCTCGGCGTGCTCGGCGCCGACGGCCATCTCGTCGAGTTCCTGCACGAGGGCATGACCGACGAGGAGGTCCGCGCGATCGGTCGCCCGCCCCGCGGCGAGGGCCTGCTCGGGGCGCTGATCGACGACCCGCACCCGATCCGGCTCGCGAACCTGCACGACGACGCGCGCTCGACCGGCTTCCCGCCCGGGCACCCGCCGATGACCAGCTTCCTCGGCGTCCCGATCCGCGTCCGGGACGAGGTGTTCGGCAACCTCTACCTCACCGACCGGGAGCGCGGCGAGGTCTTCAGCGCGGACGACGAGGAGCTGGTCCAGGCCCTGGCGACCTCCGCCGCGGTGGCGATCGAGAACGCCATGCTCTTCGCCGAGACCCGCCGGCGACAGGCGTGGCAGGCGGCGTCGACGCAGGTGGCCACCGACCTGCTCGCGGGCGAGGAGCCCGCCGAGGTGCTGGAGGGGCTGGTCGCGACGCTGCGCGAGCTGAGCGACAGCGACGCCGCGGCCCTGCTCGTCCCGGCCGAGGGAGCGGGCGAGTTCCTCGTGGCCGTGGCCGAGGGGGAGCCGCTCGTCGCGGTGGAGAACACCCGGCTGCGCGCCCGGGACAGCGAGGCCGGGCTGGCGCTCATGGCCGGGCGGGCGATCGCGACGGCCGACGCCCCCGCCGACCCGCGGCTCATCGGGGTCCCGCTGGACCGGCTGGACGTCGGGCCCGCGCTCGTGGCGCCGCTGAACACGGCCGGTGCCCCGCGGGGCGCGCTCGCGGTGTGCCGGCGCCGCGGCAGCGCGCCCTACCGCCGGGAGGACCTCGACGCCGTCGTCTCCCTCGCGGGCCATGCGGGGCTGGTCGCGGCCTACGCCCGGGTGCGGCTGGAGCAGGAGCTGCGCCGCCGGCTCGACGACCGCGACCGGATCGCCGACGACCTCAACACCTCGGTCATCACCGAGCTCCTCGCGGTGGCCACCGACCTCACCGGCCTCGCCGGCAGCATGACCTCGCCCGTGCACCGCGCCAAGCTGCTGGCCCAGGCGAACCGCCTCGACCGCGTCGCGCGCGGCATCGGGTCCAGCGTCTTCGACCTCGGCCGGCCGGACGACACCCGCGGCGCCTGACCCCGCCGGCGCCCGACCGGCGCCCCTCAGCTCCCGGCGGGCTGGCCCAGCGCGGCGCGGGCGCGGACGATCGCGGCCCGCACCGCCTCGGCGGTGTCGTCGCGCTGCAGGTCGGTGAGGATGTCGCACACCGTCGAGAGCCGCTCCCGGAACCGCCCGGGCGGCACGGTCGCGACGGCCGCCCGCGCCTGGTCGAGGGCCGCGTGCCGGGCGGTCGCCGGCGCCCCCCGCCGGTCCAGGTCCACGCACCGCCGGACCAGCCGGGCGGCCCGCTCGGCGTCGCTCCCGCCGGCCCCGGCGGGTCGCACCGACTCGGGACCCTCGCGCATCGGTCCTCCTCCCGCCGCCCTGCGGCGGACATGCGGAAGCCTGACCCGTCTTGCGGCACCACGACAGGGACCACCGGCCCTGCAGGCAGGGCCGGGTGGGCCCCCGCCCGGCCCGGGCCCCGCTGCGCGACGACCTCCGCTCAGACGACCCCGTGCATCAGGTGCCACGCCCGCGCGGCCACGTGCAGGTTGAGCCGGGTGTCGACGGCGCCGAGGTCGTGCCCGCTGATCTCCCGGATCCGGCGGAGCCGGTAGCGCAGGGTGCTGCGGTGGATCACGAGAGCGCGGGCGGTGGCGTCGTAGTTGCCGCCCTGCTCGAGGTACTGCCAGACGGTGCGGACCAGCTCGGAGCCGCTCGTGGTGTCGTAGTCGAGCAGGGACCCGAGCCACTCCCGGACGTACCCGCGGACCTCGCCGTCGTCGCCGTCGACCGTGAGCACCCGGTAGATGCCCAGGTCCTCGTACCGGGTCACCCCGCTGGGCCGCCCGGACCCGAGGCGCACGGTGAGGGCCCGCCGGGCCTCCTGGTAGGAGCGGGCCAGCCCGGCCGGGTCGCGGCACACCGCGCCGACGCCGATCGCGCCGCCGTCCCCGCGGACCCGGTCGGTCACCGCCCGGTGCAGCTCCTCCCACGGGCACCGCCCGTTCGACTCCTCCGGTTCCGGGGCCACCAGCACCACCCCGTCCGGGTGCCGGGCGAGCAGAGCGGTCGTCCCGAGGGTGGCCCGGGTGGCGTGCTCCACCGCCCGGACCAGGCCGTCCTCGGCCGGCCAGCGCAGCACGAGGACGCGGTGCGGGCTGGTGAGGTCGTGCCCGAGGGCCTCGGCCCGGGCCCGCGCGCCGACGGCGTCGGTGCCGGCGAGCAGGTCGTCGACGAGGTCGCGGCGCAGCCGCAGCTCGGTCTCGGCGAGGTTGCGCTGGTGGCTGAGCTCCACGGTCAGCATCAGCGCGCCGTGCTGCAGCACGAAGGTCTCGTACTCCCCCGCCCGGCCCTCGGGGTCGACGAGCGCGAGCACGCCGAGCACCTCGTCGCGCGGCCTGGCCACGGCGACCAGCCGGTCGCGGTCGCGCACGGGCCGGGGGCTGCGGCACGCCTCGTCGAGCAGCGCGGTCCGGCGCCGGCGGACGGTGCGCACGGGGTTCTCCGGGCGGCCGGGCCCCGCCCAGGCCCGGAGCCCGCCGAACGCGTCCTCGACCGCCACCGGCAGACCGGTCAGCCGGTGCACCTCGGCGGCGATGCCCGCCTCCCCCGTCTCCGCGGCCACCGCGGCGGCCAGCCGTTCGTGGGCCTCCCGGCGGCGCTGCAGGTCCGCGACCACGGCCGCGAGCCGGTCGTTCTCCCCCGGCGACGCGGTACCCCGCTCCCGGACCGCGGTCCGCTCGCCCCGGCGGAGCCGGGCGGTGGTGAGCGCGAGGGAGGTCTGCTGCACGAGGATCCGCAGGACGACGAGCTCCTCCCGGGTCGGCTCCTGCGCGCAGGAGACCACGAGTTGCCCCGCCGGACCGCCGAGGGCGCGCAGGGCGTAGACCATGACCCACGCGGCGCCGGCCGCTGCGGCCGCACCGGTCACGTCGCCCTCGG
>NZ_JBHSQK010000153.1:0-3481 GCF_042658055.1 Pseudonocardia lutea | reverse complement strand
GCGAGCGCGGCCCGGACCTCCTGCTCGCCGGCGACGGGGACCGGCTCGAGGGCCTCGCCGGTGCGCGGGTCGGAGAGGGAGAGGGTGCGGGTCGGTTCCAGGACAGCCGTCATGCGGGTCGACTACCCGGGGCGAGGAGAAGTACGCCCGCCGGCAGGCCCCGATCCGTCCTCAGTGGTGCTTGAGCTTCGCCGGCGTCGAGGGCGGCGGCACCACCGGCCCGATGTCGCCGTCCGGTGCCTCGTCGAGGTCGACCACCACCGGGGCGTGGTCGCTGGGCCCGGAGCCCTTCCGCGCCTTGCGGTCGATCCACGCCGCCTTCGTCCGGCCCGCCGGGTCCGCGCCGCAGAGCACCAGGTCGATCCGCATCCCCATGTCCTTGTGGAAGCGGCCCGCGCGGTAGTCCCAGTAGGAGAACACGCGCTCGCCCGGCCACCGGTCGCGCACCACGTCGGACAGCCCGGTCGCCTGCAGCGCGGCCAGCGCCTCCCGCTCGGGCGGGGTGACGTGGGTGGACCCGACGAACAGGTCGGGGTCCCAGACGTCGGCGTCCGTCGGGGCGATGTTCATGTCGCCGGCCACCACGGTGTGCGCGGTGTCGCCCGCGGACACCATGTGCCGCAGCGCCTCGAGCCAGCGCAGCTTGTAGCCGTAGTGCGGGTCGTCCGGGGTGCGGCCGTTGGGCACGTAGACCGAGGTCACGCGCAGCCCGCCGCAGGTGGCGGTGACCGCGCGGGCGTCCGGGGTGTCCGAGTCGAAGGTGGGCTCCTCGGGCAGCCCGCGCACGACCTCCGTCAGTCCCACCCGGGACAGCAGCGCCACCCCGTTCCACCGGCCCTGCCCGTGGTGGACGGCCTCGTAGCCGCGCTCGGCCAGCGGTCCGTCGAACTCGGCGGCCCAGTCGGCGTCGGACAGCTTGGTCTCCTGCAGGCAGACGACGTCCGGGGCCCTCTCGTCCAGCCAGGGCAGCAGCCGCGGCAGCCGCGACTTCGCCGAGTTCACGTTCCAGGTCGCGAGGCGCACGGTCCGCGACCCTACGGCAGGATCAGTCCTCGTCGGCGGGCGTGGCCTTGCGGACGTACAGCAGCCGGTCGCCCCGCTCGAGGGCGTCGACGGCCGAGGCGTCGACCCGGTACAGCGCGTCGTCGCGCACCACGGCCAGCACGATGTCGGCGAGGTGCCGCGGCGAGCCGCCCACCTCGTCCGGTTCGACCTCGCGCTCGCTGATCGCGAACCCCGCCTCCGGGGTCAGCAGGTCCTCGACGACCTCGACCACGCTCGGGGTCCGGGTCGCGACGCCCAGCAGCCGGCCCGCCGTCTCCGCGGAGACGATCACCGAGTCGGCGCCGGACTGCCGCAGCAGGTGCACGTTCTCCGACTCCCGGACCGCGCACACGATCCGGGTCTTCGGCGCCATCTCGCGCGCCGTCAGGGTGACGAGAACGGCGGTGTCGTCCCGGTTCGTGGCCACCACAATGGCCGACGCCTGGTGGGCGCCCGCGATGCGGAGCACGGCCGAGCGGGTGGCGTTTCCCGTCACGGTGACGAGACCGAGCGCGGAGGCCGCGTCGAGCTGGTTGCGGTCGGTGTCGACCACCACGATCCGTTCCGGCTCGACACCGTCGCCGAGCAGGGTCTCGACGGCCGCACGTCCCTTCGTCCCGTACCCGATGACGACGGTGTGGTCGCGCACGCGTGACCTCCAGCGCTGGATCCGGAACGACTGCCGGGAGCGTTCGGTGAGCAGCTCGACGGTGGTGCCGACGAGGACGATCAGGAACAGCAGCCGCAGCGGCGTGATCACGACGGTGGTGAGCAGCCGCGCGGTCGCGGTGAAGGGGACGATGTCGCCGTAGCCGGTCGTCGAGAGCGACACCGTGGCGTAGTAGAGGGCGTCGTTGAACGAGATCTCGCCCTCGCCGTTGTTGTCGACGTACCCGTTGCGGCCGAAGTAGACGATCAACGCGGCGGCGAGCAGCGCCCCGAACGCGACGGCCACCCGCTTGAGCAGCGCGGCCAGCGGCCCCTCGGGGTTGTCGGGCATGCGAAGGGCGCCGATCACCTGCGGATCGACGGGCGGGCGGCGGGGCCGATCACGCATCGCGCGGGAGACTAGCGCCCCCGCGCCCGGCGGTGGGGACGGGCCGCGCCCACCCGGTCCGCTCGCGATCGTGCGGGCACGGACGCGGCTCGGTGCTCGTCGGGGCCCACCGCCCTCCGCGGCGGTCACGAGACGGTGAGACCCGCGGCCGCGGCACCGTCGCAGAGTGCGTCGAGCCCGAAGGCACCCACCGGGTCGAGCGCCCCGACACCGGCCACGCCGTGGGAGAGGGCGCGGGCCGCGCCCCAGGCGAGCAGGTCGGCGGTCAGCGCGTACGGGTCGGGGGCGGTGGCCCGCGTGCGGGCGAGGAGCGTGCCGTACTCGTCGAACACCTCGGCGACCACGTGCGAGCGGGAGCGCGCCAGCGCCTCCGTGGAGGGGTCGCGGGGCAGCCGGTCGGCGAGCAGGCCGAGGCCCTTCAGCAGCGGCGCGGGCGGCCCGGGAAGCCGGCTCGCGGCGTGCACGGCGCTGCTCAACGGGCCGAACCAGCCGAGGTGCACGTCGACCGTGCGCAGCCCGGGGTGCAACCGCGGCAGCGCGAACTGCTCGACGCCCCCGATCGACACGCCCGGCCGCGGCCGGCCGTCGACCTCGTAGGTGCGCAGCCGCGCGCCCGCCTTCTCCGTGTGCAGCGCGCCGTGCCGGAAGGTGTGCCCGGGTGTGCCGGCGATCCCGATCAGCGACTTCACGGTGCCGCGGGAGAACAGCCGGCCGCGGCCGGAGAGGAAGTAGCCGACGTCGACGCGCGCGGCCCGCTCCCCCGCCTCGCGCAGCGCGAGCGCCCCGGCCAGCACGCCGGGCACGTAGTCGTGGCCGAACGCGGTGAGCAGCCGCGCCCCGGAGCGCTCGGCGGCCGGCCCCTGCAGCGCGAAGACCTCGCGGAGGAAGGGCGGCTCGCCGGTCGAGTCGAGGTAGGTCGCGCCGGCGGACACGGCCGCGGCGAGCGCGGCCCCGCCGAGCCGGGCGAACGGGCCGACGGTGGTGACCAGCACGTCGTCCCGGCCGACGAGCGCGGAGACGGACACGACGTCGGTGACGTCCGCGGTCGCCGTCGGGCAGCCGAGGCGCTCGCCCAGCGCCGCCAGCCGCGCGCCGTCGCGCCCGGCCAGCACCGGCCGCACCCCCCGCCCGACCAGCGCCTCCGCGGTGCGCCCGCCCGTGTAGCCGGTGGCGCCGAACAGCACGATGCGTCCGCTCACGGTCCCGGAGCGTAAGCGCGACCGGGCATGACCCGTCCGACGGGCGCGCCGGACCGGGCCGGATGCCTAAGGTGTGCGCGTGATCGCGACCGACGGCGAGGTCCCGCGCGTCCCGCGGCGCCGCCGGCTGTTCCGCCGCGCGGGCGGCGACGCCACGGAGGTCCTCGCCGCGGGCGCGGGG
>NZ_JBHSQK010000152.1:0-2309 GCF_042658055.1 Pseudonocardia lutea | reverse complement strand
GCCCGAGACCCGCTCGCCGACTTCGTAAACAGCTCCTAGCAGATCGCTCGCCCTCTCGGCGGCGATGATTGGGTCCTGACAACCAGAAACCGGGTCGAAGAACACGGTGGACGCGATGCCACCGAGCCCGACGGCGTTGAACACGTGCACAGGCCCGCGCCGGCTTCGTAGTCCGCCGGTCATCTCGAGAAGGTCAGTTCGGGTCGAGGTCACGACGGCGGCGCCGGGCGTATCAAGGACCCGCCCCGCGAGCCAGCCGGTCTTGCCGGTGCGAGGGCCGCCGAACACACACACGACGTCTTCGAGCAGCGACCAGACCCGCAGCGGCCCCACGCGGCACAGAGGGAAGGCGATCTCGGTCGTGGCAGTGCGAGCCCGTTCGAGGTGCGTCCGGATCCGAAGGGACGGCCGTACGGCGGTTGCGCGGCGGCGCACCGCGAGAGCACTGCCTGTGCGGAGGACATCCAGCGTCGAGGCCACGCCGGCCTTACGACGGGCACGCTGACCCCACCGGGTCACCACTGACGCGGAACGCGACCGGCGCGCGGCGACCAGACTCAGGACGATCAGGCAGAGCAGCGCGCCCGAGGCCAGAACGAGGAAGACGGCGTGGCTGGGCGCGGTCATGACAGCGTCCCGCGCGAGGAACCCACAGGCTGCCAGGAGCAGCGTGGCCAGCACACGACGGCGCCGACGCCATGTCCAGGCGCCGACCACAGCGATCGAGGCGGCGAGGATGAGGAGCTGTAGCGAGTTCATGACGTCCTCCGCCCCTGCTCGGCCGTATCGCGGTGAGCGCGGATGAGTTGCTTCGCGACGTGTTCGGTGACCCCGAGCTCGCGCTCAAGTCGGACACGACCGGCCCCTGCCGCGATGAGTTCGGCTGCTCGCCGATCGGTCTCCGGATCGCGCCCCGACGCTCCATGGCCGCTGGACCCCTCGGCCGGACCGTCGGGGTCAAGCGCAGGAGCGTCCGACCACCAGCTGCTCGGGTCGACGACCTGCAGTGGCTGCGTTGCGTCGGATTCCGGGATGAAGTCGGAGTTGGGCGCGGCCTCGTCATCTGGAAGGACGGCGGCTGCTTCGGGCTGTCGGGTGACCAGGATCAGTAGCTCGAAGGACAGGGCGAGCGCCAGCGGAGGCCAGCCGGACACGATCCACGACAGCGGGGTTGGTGCCGCCGCGGCGACGTTCGCGCCGAGGGACGCGGCCAGCCCGAGCACAAGCCCGGTCCCCGGCAGGACGCCCGCACGAAGCCCGGCTCGGCGGCGGACAAGCATCACCATCGACGCCGCCACCAGCAGCCCATCGACCGACAGCGGGATGAGGTGGGCGCGCCAGCCCTCGCCCGCCTCGGTCGCCAGTTCGTGCATGTGGACGTATGAGGCAACGGCCGCAACCGCGGCAACCACGGACACCGACGCGATGGTCACCACGCGCACCCAGCGCGGAGAACGTCCGCTCATCGCGCACCACCAGCGTCGCCAGGCGTAGCGCTGTCATGGGCGGGGGAGCTCAGGTGTCGTGCGTGCGCCTCCACGCGGCTGGGAGTGACGAGGGACTGCCGAGGTACGCAGAGCTGGCAGACAGTGAAGCACGCAACGCTGTCGTTCAAGGGATAGGTCTCGACCGCCAGGCCGCTCGACCTTCCGCAGAGTTCGCAGCACGAGGCACGCGGGCAGAACGTGGTGTTGTGCTGGTCGGTGCCGAGGACGTGAAGGTGTGTAGTGAGTCGGAGGTCGCGGTCGAACCCGGACGTGCCGTCGGACAAGATGTTCACGGGTCAGCCTCCTGGGGCTGATCAAGGGCCCGGCCAGCGTCTGCATCGCTGCGCCCGGGCCCGCCTGATGGGTGGACATCAGGCCCCGTGGCGGCCCCCGTGGGAGGGCCGAGTGTGTGCGTCGTTTGTGCGTGGACGGACCGGGTGACTCCGTCACTGACCGATACCGCTGGAACCCCGACGACAGGGATGACCTGCGAAAACGGCTGAAGTCGCCGATGATCGTCAGCGGCCGACACCCGCAATAGCTAGCTTTTAATCCGCGGGTTCAGGGTTCGATCCCCTGGGGGCCCACCGCTTCTGAGCTGCGAAATATGTGGAGTCAGAGACACGGTGCAATCCTGTAATGACTGCGAGTTCGAGCGGTCGCTGTAGGTCTTCACAGCTCGTCCGATGTTGTGTCTTGGCTAGTGGGGCGGGCCGTGGCTGCATAGCGATGGCCCTGATCCGTCCTACGCGGGCTGAGCTCAGTAAGCACGAGCTCCGCGGCAGTTGTGTCCCAGGGCGTGGTGTAGGTCGTCGGTCCAGG
>NZ_JBHSQK010000151.1:0-2114 GCF_042658055.1 Pseudonocardia lutea | reverse complement strand
GGCGCTCCCGCTCACACCTGGTGAGCGAGAGCGCCGTTCCTATTGGTCGAAGCGCCGTGCCGCCGCGGTACCGCCGACCGGAACCCGCTCAGGGGGCGAAGGGCACCCCCACCAGCTCCTTGGCCTTCGCGACCGCGGACTCCATCGGGTACCACTTCCGCGTCACGATCTTCTGCGCGTACAACCCGCCGCCGGCCTGGATGTTGGTGACGAGCCGCCAGCCGCCGTAGGTGTCGGCGGTGAGGTCGCGGATCACGTGGAACAGCCGCAGCCGCGTCTCGCCGTCGATCTCCGGGTTGGCCTGCATGTACTTGCGCACGGCCGGGCCGATCTCGGGGTTGCGCAGGTCGGCCAGCGACGGCGCGGTCACGATCGACCCGCCCGCGATGTCGTGCAGGTGCTGCACGAGCATGTCGTAGTTCGACGCCGCGTGGTACTTGCCCGCGTTCGTGTACAGCTCGTCCGGGAACGCGGCCCCGTTGTCGCCGACGTGGCAGTGGGTGATTGCGGCCTCCAGCGACGCCCGGACCAGGGTCGCGTGGATGATCATGTCGTCGATCTTGTCCCGGACGTGCGCGACCGACTCGGTGCCGTTCGCCTGCGCGATCAGCTGTGCGAGCCCGACCAGCAGGTCCGCGCCGTCCGCCATCGAGGACAGCCCGCCGAGGCGCTCCCAGAGGCCGAGCGAGTGCGCGAACACCGTGGCGTACTTGACCTGGCCGTCGAGGAAGACCCGCTCCGTCGGGACGAACACGTCCTCGAGGATCACGAAGGACTCGGGGTAGGACACCGGGCCCGAGACCGGGAAGGTGCCGGCGTCGGCGTTGCGCGGCGCGTAGCTGACGTCCACGATCTTCACGCCGGGGGCGTTGACCGGGATCATGCACGCGATCGCGTAGTCCTCCTCCCCCGGCTTCATCCCCTTGGTCGGGATGACCATCAGTTCGTGCCCCAGCGAGGCCGCGGTGATGTGCAGCTTCGCCCCGCGCACGACCACGCCGCCGTCCCGCCGCTCGACCACGCGGACGTACGAGTCCGGGTCCTCCTGCTGACCCGGGCGCACCTTCCGGTGCCCCTTCGCGTCCGTGATGCACTGGGTGATCCGGAGGTCCTCGGCGCGGGCGTACTCGACGAACGCGTTGATCCGCTCGACCTCCTCCGGGCAGGCGCTCATGATCCGGCCCGCGGCGGTCAGCAGCGTCATGATCGAGGTGTACGTGACGTGGGCCAGCATCCCCATGTCGTGCACGAACTCGATGTGCTCACGCAGGCCCTGCGCGTCGGTCGGGACGTCCGCGAACGGGCTGTGGTCACCCGTCGGGTCGTAGACCTTGTCGTAGCCCTCGGCGATCAGCTTCGCGCTCTGCCCCAGGATCGGGTGGTCGGCGATCCGCTCGACGAGCTCGCCCTCGAACCAGACCTTGCGGCCGTCGTCGAGGGAGGCCAGGTACTGCTCACCGGTCTTCAATGCACGGTCCTTTCCGGGTGGGTCTCCACGCCGACGCTGCGCAGCAGGAGGTCGGTGAAGCCGTCGATGATCTCGGTCATGGACAGGTCGCCGTCGGGGCGGAACCACGCCTGGACGGAGTTGAGGGTCGCGAGGACCGACGCCGCGGTGAGCCGCGGGTCGAGGTGCGCGGCGAAGGCGCCCTCCCGCTGCCCCTGGCGGACGATCTCGCGGATCGAGCGCTCGTAGGTGTCCCGGCGCGCGATGATCTCGGCGAACCGCTCGGCGGGCAGCCCCGAGAACTCGGCGTTGAACACCCTGATCTTGACCAGGTTCTTCTCCGTGCCGCGCAGGTGCCGCTCGATCGCCAGCCGCAGCTTGTCCACGGCCGGGGCGCCGGAGGCGAGCAGCTCCTCGCCCAGCGCCGCGGTGTTGAGGTGGGCCTCCTCGACGATCGCGTAGAGGAGGTCCTCCTTGGTGTGGATGTAGTGGTAGAGGCTGCCCTTGAGCATGCCGGCGGCCTCGGCGATCTCGCTGATGCTGGTGCCCGCGTAGCCCTTGCGCCGGAACAGCTCGGCCGCGGCGTCGACGATCTGCTCGTAGCGCGACGGGCCGAGGTCGCGCCCGCGCGCCTTGGGCGCCACCGCGCGGCGGTGCGGCGGCACGG
>NZ_JBHSQK010000150.1:0-2007 GCF_042658055.1 Pseudonocardia lutea | reverse complement strand
CGCAGACGG
The DNA here is from genome assembly GCF_042658055.1 of Pseudonocardia lutea. NCBI lineage: Bacteria > Bacillati > Actinomycetota > Actinomycetes > Pseudonocardiales > Pseudonocardiaceae > Pseudonocardia > Pseudonocardia lutea. The sequence goes on along the minus strand of NZ_JBHSQK010000150.1, from coordinate 1,998 downwards.
GGCAGAGGTGGTGCAGCCAGCACACCGGGTCGCCCGCGTCGGTCGTCTCGCCCTTCCTCGCCCCGCCCTCCCCCAGGTCGGCGTTGCTCACCGCGCTCCCCCTTCCGCCTGCTCCGTCGGCCGTCACCAGTGTGACGCGAACTACTCCACGAACCCGGGAATTGAGTCCCTGCGACTCATGTTTACTCAGTCAGACGCTGCGAACCCCGCCAGCGACCAGCATCGAGGAGACACACCATGAGCACCCTGATCCCACGCCGCGACCCCTTCTTCGCCGAGTTCGACGCCCTCGTCCGGCGCGCCTTCGGCCCCTCGCCCGTGCGCTTCCCGCGCCCGGAGAGCGGGTTCACCCCGGCAGCCGACGTGACCCGCGACGGCGACGACGCCCTGGTCTCCCTGGAGGTCCCGGGCCTCGACCCCGCCACGGACGTCCACGTGGACGTCGAGGAGGGCCGCCTGGTCGTGCACGGCGAGCGCCGTGACGAGCGGAGCGAGGAGAACGACGGCCGCCGATTCCGCGAGGTCCGCTACGGCTCCTTCCGCCGCAGCTTCGCCCTGCCGCAGCACGTCACCGCCGACGCGGTGAGCGCCACCTACGAGGCGGGCGTGCTGAAGGTTCGCGTGGCCGGCGCCTACGCCGAGCCGCAGAAGCCGGGCGTGACCAGCATCCCGGTGCAGGTCCCGGCCGCCGAGCTGCCGGCGCAGGGGTCCGAGAAGGGCTCCGAGCAGGAGTGATCCGGCCGGCCGGATCCCGGCCGACGGACGACGGTCGACGGACGACGACGGCACCTCGCCCCGCGGGACGGGGTGCCGGTCCGTTCTCGGGTACGGGCCTGCTCGTACCCACTCGGCGAATGTGATCAGCGGTCGTGAAGCGCGCCGCTCGATCCCGGCCGGATCCGCCCGGACCCATCGATCACCCTCCGCGCCGCCCGCCCGCCTCGGGTGCCGCGCATCGCAGGGATGCGGCTTCCTACGCCCCCTGTTTCCCGACCCCGTCGAGGGCTGCGAGGCCGGTGGCGGCGGCGTGTTCGAGGTGCTCGGTGCACAGCCGCTCCGCGCAGGCGACGTCCCGGGCGGTGATCGCGTCGACCAGCGCGCGCATCTCGGCGGCCATCTGCGCGGCACGCCCGGGCTGCGACATCGACGTGGCGCGCAGCAGCCGGACCCGCGCCTGCACCCCGCCGAGGATCTGCTCGATGGTCGGGCTGGCCGCCCCGGCGAGCAGCTCGGTGTAGAAGAGGTCCTTGTCGCGCAGCAGTGTGTGCATGTCCGCGCCGGCCTCGACGTCCTGCTCCAGGGCGGTGACGGTGGCGCGCAGCCGATCATGGTGCGCGGCGTTCGCCCGCTCGATGAAGCGGCGCACGGTGAGCGCCTCCAGGGAGGCGCGCACCGCGTAGAGGTCCCGGGCCTCGTCGGCCGACGGCTTGTAGACCAAGGCGCCCTTCTGCGGCACGGTGACGACGAGGCCCTCGGCGGCCAGCTCCCGCAGCGCCTCCCGGATGGTCGCGCGAGAGACACCGGTCTGCTCGATGAGCTCGCGCTCGACCAGCCGCTGGCCGGGCTTCAGCTCGAACTCGAGGATGGCGGTGCGCAACCCGTCGATCACCTGCTCGCGCAGCGGCGCGGCGACCCGGCCGACGCGGATCCCGCGGAAGGTGCCCGTCTCCTCAGCTGCCGTCACGAGCCGCACAGTAGTGGTGTCCGGCCCGCGGACGGGACGGCGCGGAGGGCCGGCGCCTTCCGCGGCGGCCCCGGCCCGCGGGCCGGCGCGGCTCACCCCGCCTCGCCCGCCTGCTCGGCGACGACGGAGGCGAGGATCGGCGTGGCCGTCGTCGCAGCGTGGATACCGATCACGCTGACGATCGAGAGCACCTCCATCAGCTCGTCCTGTGTGGCGCCGAGCCGCACGGCGTTGCGCAGGTGCAGCTTCAGCCCGGGGACGTACAGGTGGGTGGCCGCGGCGTCGAAGGCGACATAGATCATCTCCTTGACCTT
>NZ_JBHSQK010000149.1:0-1912 GCF_042658055.1 Pseudonocardia lutea | reverse complement strand
GCCCGCCTGGGCGACGACGTGCCTGCCGCCCTGCGCCGCGGCGCCGCGGCGCGTGCGGACCTGGTCGCCACCGAGCTGCGGCGGGTCGCCGGCGCCTGGTCCCTGGCCGACCGGCACGGTGCCCCGCTGGCGGACCTGCTCTCGGGCACGCTCGCCGACCTGCGCTGGCGGCTCGCCTTCGAGGCCCGGGTCCGCGCCCGTCTCGCGGGGCCGCGCGCCACCGCGGGGGTGTTGACCGCGCTGCCGGTCCTCGGGCTCGGCCTCGGCCACCTGCTCGGCGCCGACCCGCTCGGGGTCCTGCGAGGCGGGCTGCTCGGCCAGGCCCTGCTGCTCGTGGGGACCGGCCTGCTGCTGGCCGGTCTGCTGTGGAGCGACCGGATCGCGACGGGGCCGGTCACGCGATGACCGCGCCGATGCTCGCGTGCGGGACCGCGGTCCGCCTGCCGCCGGCGGTTGCCGCACCGGCCGGACCGCCCGTGCTCCTCGCGGTCGGCACACCGCACCTGCCCGCCGGTCCGCACCTCCCGCTCGCCGTCGCGCTGCTGCTGCTCGCGGTCGCGCTGCTCGTGGGCGGTGGGCCCGGTGCACGGGCCCGGCTGGGCGTCCTGGTCGCGGCGGCCCCGGCCGCCGACGAGCCGGCTGCCCCGCTGCGTCGCGGCTGGAGCGCGGTGGGAGGGACGGTCGTGGCCGTCGTCGTCTGGACCGTGGTCGGTGGCCCCGCAGCCGGTGCGACCGGGCTCCTCGGTGCGCTCGTCGTCGGCGCGGCCGCCGCGGTGGGCTCGCACGTCCTGGTGACACGGGCCGCGGCGCAGCCCACTCGCGCTGTCGACGCCGGCGGGCTCGCCGCGGGCTGGGAGCTCCTGGCCACCTGCCTCGAGGCCGGGCTCCCGGTCCCCTCCGCCGCGGAGGCGGCGGCGGCGCGGATCGAGGGCGGCGCCGGGGCCGGCCTCCGCCGGGCGGCGGGGCTGCTCGAACTCGGGTCGCCCCCGACGGAGGCGTGGGCCGCGGTCGCGACCGTGCCCGGCCTCGAAGCTTTCGGACGCGCGGCGCGCCGGTCCGCCGAGACCGGCGCCGGGCTGGCGCGGGTGGCACGGTCCGAGGCGGCCCGGCTCCGCGCCGGCCTGACGGACGCCGCCGAGGCCAAGGCGGAGCGCGCCGCGGTCCTGATCGCCGCGCCGCTCGGCGTCTGCTTCCTCCCGGCCTTCCTCGCACTGGGCATCGCGCCGGTGGTCATCGGTCTCGCCGGAGAGGCACTGGCCCGATGGTGACCGCTCCCCCGTCCGCCCGGCCCCCGCCTCGATCCGCTCGGTCCCGGGCATCGCCCGGGCGACCCTCAGCCCGATCCCGACCCTCCGAGGAGGACCGATGTCCCTGCCCGCACCCGCCCTGCCCCGCCCCGAGCCGCGCCGCGACCCGAACCAGGGTCCGCGCAGCAGCGTCCTGCGCTGCCCCGAGCCGGCCGAGCACCGGCAGCCCCCGGAGCACCGGCGATCCGCCGAGCACCGGCCGACCCAGCACCGGCCGACCCAGCACCGGTCGCCGGACGAGTTCCGGTCGGCCGGCGTGCCGGAGGCCGCGGCGGCAGACCCCGGCCCGCCCGACCGGATCCCCCCGCTGCGACGCGTCCGGCGCGGGCTCGCCGCAGTCCTCCGCGCCGCGACGGTCCGGCTCACCGCCGACGATCGCGGCATGTCGACCGTGGAGTACGCGATCGGCACCTTGGCCGCGGCCGCGTTCGCCGCGGTGCTCTACACCGTGATCAGCGGCGACTCGATCGTCACCGCGCTGACCCAGCTGGTCCAGCGCGCCCTGTCGGTCACGTTCTGATGCGCCAGGCCGAGCGCGGCGCGGTCACCGTCGAGGCGGCGATCGCGCTCGGCGCGCTCACCCTCGTCGTCCTCGCCGCGCTCGG
>NZ_JBHSQK010000148.1:0-1502 GCF_042658055.1 Pseudonocardia lutea | reverse complement strand
TGCGCGCCGAGGTGGACGCCCTCGCGCTGGGGTTGCTGGGGGCGGGGGTGGGCAAGGGTGATCGGGTGGGGATCTGGGCGCCGAACATGGCGGAGTGGACGGTGGTGCAGTACGCCACGGCGAAGCTGGGCGCGATCCTGGTCAACATCAACCCCAGCTATCGCACGCACGAGTTGGAGTACGTGCTGCGCCAGGCGGGGATCTCGCTGTTGGTGGCGGCGCGGGAGTTCAAGACGTCGAACTACGCGGCGATGATCGAGGAGGTGCGGGGCAGCTGCCCGGACCTGCGGGCGGTGGTGCTGATCGGGTCGGCCGAGTGGGACGGGCTGTTGGCGGCCGGGCGCGGCGGAGAGCCGGGGCTGTTGGCGGAGAAGCAGGCCGAGCTGTCCCCGGACGACCCGATCAACATCCAGTACACGTCCGGGACGACGGGCTTTCCCAAGGGCGCCACGCTGAGCCATCACAACATCTTGAACAACGGGTTCTTCGTGGGGCGGCTCAACGGCTACACCCCCGAGGACCGGGTGTGTATCCCGGTGCCGTTCTATCACTGCTTCGGGATGGTGATGGGCAACCTGGCCGCCACGTCCCACGGGGCCACGATGGTGATTCCGGCGCAGGGGTTCGACCCGAAGGCGACCCTGGAGGCCGTGGCACGGGAGCGGTGCACGTCGTTGTACGGGGTGCCGACGATGTTCATCGCCGAGCTCAACCACCCGGACTTCGACGCCTATGACCTCTCGTCGTTGCGGACGGGGATCATGGCCGGCAGCCCGTGCCCGGTGGAGGTGATGAAGCAGGTCGTGGCGCGGATGGGCATGGACGAGGTCACGATCTGTTACGGGATGACCGAGACGAGCCCGGTGTCGATGCAGACCCGCGTGGAGGACTCGTTGGAGCGGCGGGTGTCGACGGTGGGGCGGGTGCATCCGCATCTGGAGGTCAAGATCGTGGACCCGGACAGTGGGTTGACGGTGCCGCGCGGGCAGCCCGGGGAGCTGTGCACGCGGGGGTATTCGGTGATGTTGGGGTACTGGGAGGAGCCGGAGAAGACCGCCGAGGCGATCGACGCGGCGCGGTGGATGCACACCGGGGACCTGGGGGTGATGGACGCCGAGGGGTATGTGAACATCACCGGGCGGATCAAGGACATGGTGATCCGGGGTGGGGAGAACATCTACCCGCGGGAGATCGAGGAGTTCCTCTACACCCACCCCGACATTCTCGACGCGCAGGTGATCGGGGTGCCGGATGTGAAGTACGGCGAGGAGCTGTGCGCGTGGGTGCAGGTCCGCGAGGGCGCCCAGGTCAGCGCGGAGTCGATCCGCGAGTTCGCGACCGGGCGGCTGGCCCACTACAAGATCCCGCGGTACGTGCTGGTCGTGGACGAGTTCCCGATGACGGTGACCGGCAAGGTCCGCAAGGTCGAGATGCGGGAGAAGTCGGTGGACCTGCTCGACCTCCACCAGGCCGCCGCCGTCCGCAACGCCTGACCCCGCCAG
>NZ_JBHSQK010000147.1:0-1494 GCF_042658055.1 Pseudonocardia lutea | reverse complement strand
GGCTTTCACTAAATACGAGTTTATTCTGCAAATCACTCATGGATACATCCTTTTTTTGTCAAAAAAAACCTAATGCCCCCGTGGTGGGTATATAAAAATCACGGGGAGCGTAGCGACCTTCGTCCAGCTCGTTTCTTGTGTGTCTCACCCTGCAAAAGGTTCGATTGTGTGGGTGTAGTGTCCGACGCTTTCAATCACACTACTCCGCTTACTACTTTCTTAGACCCTCGTTTTATCAGGTGCTTGTTATCGTACAGCGAGACGGGGTAGAGCTTAACTCTTTTGCGGTTAAGTTACATATCCACCAATTGCCTGTTTATCCTGCCGGAGTCCGGGGCGTAGACCTGAGTGTCTAAGGTGCAGATATTATTTTAATGTCGTTGAATGGTATTAAGCTGGTAGTGACAATGCTAGCCAGCCCTGCTAGGATTTGATTTCTGACGTCTATTCCTGGCAGGCATCTGCGAAGAATTAGAGTACCGAAGCCCTGTGATTCTGTCACGGGGCTTTTGTACATTTAAAGCCAGAGAATCAAAAACATCCCCACAAAGACACCCTCACCGCTCGCCGCAGCCGAACGACCGAGCGTAGCGAGTCAGTGAGCGAGGAAGCGGAAGAGCCACTGCCTTGGCATGGTTCACCGGACACTCTGGTCATGCATATTGGCGCACTTCACCTGACCTTTCGCTCATGGCAACATGTCAAGCAAGCAAGCAAGCCAGTATACACTCCGCTAGTGCTACGTGACGGGTTCAGGGTTGCACCCCTAAAACCGCTAACAACCTCTCAGCTACTGGATATTATCACATGCCATCTGAATATGATGATCCACGGGATTCGACTGATACGCAGCTTCCCGGCGAATATGACCTTTTTGATTTAATGGCGAAGGTTACTGAAGAGAACCTTCATGCCCCTGTGGATTCTGGGCCGCCTGTCGGCCAGGAAGCGTTATAACTTTTTTCGCTTGCCCGCGTACGTGGTAATACGCAGGTATTACATCTTATTTATTTATTTTCATGTAGTTACATGTGATTGTAATACCTTGCGTATTACACAAATAAACGAATATTTCCATTTTTACCATTTAATTCATGCAGTTGCGATGAAAATCGCGGCTGCGTTAGGTGTATGATCATTTAAGGGGCAAAAAATTATCATTCTGGCTGGGTTAACTGCGCAGGTTAAGGTGCATCGGTGACGAAAAAGCGTCTTTAACTGCTTCGTTCATGCTTGCATGAACGGATTATTTTTCCGGACTACAGGAAGACTACAAAAGCTGATGACTTAATCCTGATTTTTAGTGCGATGACTACATATAAACTACAAAATAACTACAGGATTACCTCAGATCCGTTCTCTGAACCATTCGTACATCCGACCCCTTACCGGTTTTACACTGAGCACTGATGCTCTGAGGTTCCTTATGACGAAACAACAGAAAACAGCGCTGAACATGGCTAAATTCATCCAGAATCAGTCTTTGCTCCTGCT
>NZ_JBHSQK010000146.1:0-1392 GCF_042658055.1 Pseudonocardia lutea | reverse complement strand
CCTGGACCGACGACCTACACCACGCCCTGGGACACAACTACCAGGAGCGCCCCCGGCGTCGCGGTCATGTCAGCCGCGGCCTACTGCGCGGCGTTGGTGGCGATGCTGGTGAGGGCAAGTCCTGCCCACCCGCGGGCCACGGGCGCGGCCTGGGCGTTGATGACGACAGGCCCGTCGCGGCGGGAGGCGTAGGCGTCGCCGGTGTAGCGGACGGTGCGGTACCTGCCGCGGTCCCGGGACAGCTCCGTCACGTTGCCAGTGCCGCTGGTGTCCATGAGCTGCTTGAGCGCACGGGCGCTCGTCTCGTCGGACATCTCGACCCAGGACACTGCGACGATGGCGGCGTCGCCCTTCTGGTCGCGCAGCTCGAAGTACGCACGATGCAGGGCCGTGCAGGGCGTACGGCGAAAGAAGTCCTGGACCTGGCCGTAGGAGTTGGCCACGCAATCCGCGGAGTCGTCCGTGACCTTCCCACTCAGGCGCACGCCCTGCCGGACGATGCGTGCCTCCGCAGCGGTCGAGTTCCTACTGCTGACCCGCGACCCGCTCCGTCCCCCGGAACTGCCACCTGCTGAGACTGATGCACCACCGGAGGACGTGGCGCTCCCGATCGCGGTCGCTCCGCCGGCGCTGGCCAAAAGGGCTATGCCGAGGGCGATGGCGAGAGGAGTACCGCCGCCGCTGCCTTTGTCACTTCCGCCACCCTTGCCGCCGATCCGTCGTGCCAACGGGGAGTCCTCCGGCTCTCACTCATCGTCACCAGGAGCTCGCGCTGGTTGATCTTCACGTTACGGCGATCGAGCGAGCGCTTCGGTGTGAACGCGGGTTCCTGGCCGCGCCCTGTGACGTCCTGTGCCGTTCCGGCACGCCAGAGCTGCGTGTTACTGCCGTCGACGCGCGGCCCGTGACGACCGCTCCCTGCCGTCTGCTCCGAGGTCGTCGGGACAGCCCTGGGCCGAGCAACTCGCTGCCGCGTTCACCCGGCTCCACGCCCTGCCCATCCCCGCAGACTGGGCCCCCCACCCGAGCGACACGGAGCATCCGGCAGAACAGGCCGGACGATGCCGCACGCTCCGACCCCTGATCCCGAGACGATCATGAGCCCGAGGCCGGCCGCCGGCCCTCATGAGTCACCGGGGCTGGGGCCCGCCCGGTAGCCCTGGCTAAGGCGCCGACCGTCCTGTACCGCGAGCGTAAGAATCTTGACCCGCGGCGCGTAGGGATCTCTGGCAGGGGCACGCGAGATGCACTGACGTTGGGACGCTTGTCGCGCTCGGCCCCTCCCGAGGCTGGCGTCCCTTGCCGGGGAGGCGTGCTCCGACGACCGGCGAGCGGCTCGGGGTTCGCCTCCCCCTAGGCCGTGTTTAGAAACCCTGGGCGGCGAGGGCGCGT
>NZ_JBHSQK010000145.1:0-1382 GCF_042658055.1 Pseudonocardia lutea | reverse complement strand
GGGGCGCGGCGGCCCCGTCCCCGGCCGCTGCGGACCGGCAACCGGAAGGCCTCGGGGGCGCAACGCCGGCCGGTTCCCGGAAGCCCCGGACGGGTACCGGTGCGGCCGGTGTCGGGGCTCCCGGAACGGACGATCCGTCCGGCGCCACCGCGCGACCGCCCGGCCGTCCGTTCGAGGGGCGGGGAGGACACGATCGGCGGCCCGATCAGTTGCTCCGGTCGACCGTCGGTGCGCCGAACGGTCCGGCACGCCGACGACACGCCGCGGCGGCCACGCTGAGCGTCATCCGTGCCCGTTCCGAGGGCACGGGGCGGCGCCTGATGGGGGGAGCGGTCTCCGGGTGAGGTGAGGCTCGCGGTAACGTAATTACTCCATTCGGACCTCGATCACCCACATGACGAGTGCCGTTCGGCGCAGAGGTCCCGAATGGAGGGCACAAAGTCGCCCTGATCGTGTCAAGGTGATCCGGTCACCCGCCGATGCGGAGGGTGACACATCACCCGGCTGCAGGAAGCTGCAGGAAGGAATCGTCGTGACGACGGTACTCATCTGCGACGATCGTCGCAGCGTCCGCGAAGGTCTCACCCGCGTGATGTCCGCGGTGCCGGGGGTGCACCGGATCGATTGCGTCGCCCATGGGGACGAGTTGCTGGCCCGGTTCTCCCGGCAGCCGGTCGACGTCGTCCTGGTCGGCACCCAGCGCGCGGTGCCCACCGGGGTGGAGGCCACCAGGCGTCTGGTGGCGGCCCACCCGCAGGCGAACGTCATCGTGTTCGGCGCCCCGGACGACGCGGGCAGCATCGCCGCCGCCATCGCCGGCGGTGCGCGGGGCTACCTCCGCTGGGACGCCTCCCGGCCCGAGCTGGTGGCCGCCCTCGCCCACACCCTCGCCTCCACCGCGGTGCCCACGCCCCGGGCGCCCGCCGACCCGGGGGTGCAGCTCACCGAGCGCGAGCTGCAGGTGCTGCGCGGGATGAGCCAGGGCAAGAGCAACGGCCAGATCGGTCGCGAGCTCTACCTGTCCGAGGACACGGTGAAGACCCACGCCCGCCGGCTGTTCCGCAAGCTCGGCGTCCGGGACCGCGCCCAGGCCGTGGCGCACGGCTTCCGCCGCGGCCTCGTCTCCTGACGGGGTAGTCGGCCGGACGCGCGGGCCCGGACGGGGTCCGCCCGCAGCACCACGCCTCACCGCACAGCACGAACACCCGGACGGGGGTCCGGGTGGGAGCGACCGGGCGGACGACGCGGCCGAGGGCCGTGGCTGTCGCAGCGCAGCCACGCACCGGCCGGGTCCGTCCCGCCGCTCGCTCCGCTCCGCACGGCCGCCCGCCCGCCGCGCCCGCCCGTGGCGCCGCCGGCCCGCCGTGCGCCGCCGCGCGGCC
>NZ_JBHSQK010000144.1:0-1113 GCF_042658055.1 Pseudonocardia lutea | reverse complement strand
TGTGGTGACTCAGCAGGTTGTTGACCGGCTCAGCTGGCGAGTCGGGTGATGGGTGGGTGGCCGCCGATGGCGGTGTGGGCTCGTCGAGTGTTGTAGGCGTGGACCCAACTGTCGAGCGCGGTGAGCCGGTCGGCGTTGGACAGCCAGGGGCGGGCGTAGGCGAACTCATCGAGCAGGGTCCGGTTGAACCGCTCGGCCTTTCCGTTGGTCCATGGGCAATGCGGGCGGGTGAAGCGGCGTCTGATGCCCAGCTGCGCGCAGGCCGCGGTCCAGTGCCGGCCGACCCGGTAGACCTTGGCGTTGTCGGTGAGGACCCGCTCGACGACCACGCCGTGGGCGGCGAACCAGGCCACGGCGCGGCGCAGGAACCCGGCGCTGGTGGGGTCGCGTTCGTCGGGCAGGGCCTCGACGTAGGCCAGCCGGGAGTGGTCGTCCACGGCGACGTGCAGGAAGTCGTAGCCGATCCCGCGGCCGTGGATCTTGCGGCCGCGGACCTGCTCGCGGCGACCGTGCAGGCGCCATCCGCCGCCGTCGGGAACCCGACCGAGCTTCTTCACATCGACATGGAGCAGTTCGCCGGGGCGGGCGTGCTCGTAGCGGCGCCCGGAGTGCTGACGGCGCAGCGGGGTGCCGGTGATCGGGTCGATCGTGCGCAACGCCGGAACGTGGTGGCGGCGCAGGATCCGCCCCACCGTCGAGGCGACCAGCCCGAGCTCACGAGCCAGGAACACCGGCCCGCGCCGGGCGGCGGCGCGTAGCGCCAGGACCCGGTCCTCCACCTCGGCCGAGGTGCGAGTGGGGCTGCGGTGCGGACGTGAGGAGCGGTCGGCCAGCCCGGCCCAGCCCTCGGCTCGGTACCGGTTGATCCACTTGTAGACCGTGGCCCGGGAGATCCCCAGCTGCTCGGCGATCCGGGCAGCGGGCCAGCCGGCCAGGAACCGTTCCACGATCAGCCGCCGGGCGTAGACGGTCGTGCGGGCATTAGCGTGTGCCACCGAGGACCTCCGGTGTTTCGAGGTGAGTGCGTCAGACACACCCACTTCGCCCGGAGGTCCTCCCTTCGATCAACCCGACACGCCCGCGGCCCTGTCAACAACGTCTCGGGTCACCACA
>NZ_JBHSQK010000143.1:0-981 GCF_042658055.1 Pseudonocardia lutea | reverse complement strand
GCGGGCGTGGACACGCCAGGGCCGATGATCTTGAAATAAGGAGGACCTCCAGGCGAGGTGTGGAGCTGCTGAAGGCACCCGCACCGTCGACCCTGGAGGTCCTCGTGTCGCACCGTAATGCCCCGCTGACTCTGGAGGGGAAGCGGCGGTTGTGTCTGCGTGTCGACTCCGGCCGGCCAAAGGCTCATGTCGCTGCTGAGGCCGGGATCTCCCGGCAATGCCTGCACAAATGGCACACCCGCTGGCAGAGCGAGGGCGAGGCCGGCCTGGCGGAACGTTCCTCGCGCCCGCGTCGGTCCCCCGGTCTGACCCCGCCGGAGCTGGAGGCCCGCATCGAGCGGTTGCGCCGTGACCGCAACCTGGGCCCCGACCGCATCGCCTACGAGCTACGCCGACAAGACGGCACCCGCATCTCCTCCTCCGGTGTCCACAGGGTGCTGGTCCGGCTCGGGATCTCCCGTCTACGCGATCTCGACCCGCCCACCGGCGAGCAACTCCGCCAGGCCGACCCTGCCACCCACATCCACGGTCCGAGCCGGTGGCGCCGCTACGAACGCGCCCGGCCCGGCGAGCTGGTCCACATCGACGTCAAGAAACTCGGCCACATCCGCACAGGCGGCGGCTGGTGGGCCCACGGCCGCGACTCCGCCCAGCACCGGGCGACTCGCAACGCTGCCCGGGTGGGCTATGACTACGTCCACGTCGCGGTCGACGACCACTCCCGCCTGGCCTATGTCGAGGTCATCGCCAGGGCCGACGGCGGGGAGGACCAGCACGCCTGCACCGGCTTCCTGCGCCGCGCCCACGCCTGGTTCACCGGCCACGGCGTCGTCCTGGAGCGGATCATGACCGATAACGCCTGGTCCTACCGGCGCAGCCGGATGTTCGCCGCTACGTGCGCCGAGCTCGGCATCTCTCACCGGTTCACCAAGCCCCGCTGTCCCTGGACCAATGGCAAGGCCGAACGCTTCAACCGCACCC
>NZ_JBHSQK010000142.1:0-947 GCF_042658055.1 Pseudonocardia lutea | reverse complement strand
CCTCGAGGAGGAGTTGGGGTATCCGATCCTGTTCTCCCAGCGCGGGGTGTTGAACCTGGCGCACTCCGAGCAGGATGTGCGGGACTCGGTGCGCCGGGTGGCGGCCAACACGCTCAACGGGATCGACGCGGAGTGGCTGGGCCCGGACGAGGTGGCCAAGCTGTGTCCGATCGTGAACGTCTCCGACGCGATCCGGTATCCGGTGCACGGGGCGACGTATCAGCCGCGGGCGGGGATCGCCAAGCACGACTACGTGGCCTGGGGGTTCGCCCGCCGCGCCGACGCGGCCGGGATCGATCTGATCCAGGACTGCGAGGTCACCGGCTTCATCACCGACGGGGAGCGGGTGAGCGGGGTGCGCACCACCCGCGGGGAGATCGGCTGCGGGCAGGTGGCGTTGTGCGCGGCCGGGCACACCAGCGTGTTGCTGGACCTGCTCGGGGTGCCCGCGCCGCTGCAGTCGCATCCGCTCCAAGCGCTGGTCAGTGAGGTGTTGGAGCCGGTGCACCCGACGATCGTGATGTCGAATGCGGTGCACGTCTACGTCTCCCAGGCGCACAAGGGGGAGCTGGTGATGGGCGCGGGGGTGGATGCCTACACCGGCTACGGCCAGCGCGGGGCCTTTCACATCATCGAGCGGCAGATGGCCGCGGCGGTGGAGCTGTTCCCGGTCTTCGCCCGGGCGCATCTGCTGCGGAGCTGGGGTGGGATCGTCGATGTCACCCCGGACGCCTCCCCGATCGTCGGGCACACCCCCTACGCCAACGTGTTCCTCAACTGCGGGTGGGGCACCGGGGGGTTCAAGGCCACCCCGGGCCTGGGCTGGTGTCTGGCCGACACGATCGCCCACGGCCGCCCGCACCCCTACCTCGCCCCGTTCAGCCTGGACCGGTTCACCACCGGCGCGCTGGTCGACGAACACGGCGCCGCCGCCGTCGCCCACTGAC
>NZ_JBHSQK010000141.1:0-891 GCF_042658055.1 Pseudonocardia lutea | reverse complement strand
CACAATACATCCTTGAGTGAAGGCCGATAAAGGCGAGTAAAGAAGCGACAAATAAGAATAACCCGGCGTTGGCACTGTTGCAAATAGTCGGTGGTGATAAACTTATCATCCCCTTTTGCTGATGGAGCTGCACATGAACCCATTCAAAGGCCGGCATTTTCAGCGTGACATCATTCTGTGGGCCGTACGCTGGTACTGCAAATACGGCATCAGTTACCGTGAGCTGCAGGAGATGCTGGCTGAACGCGGAGTGAATGTCGATCACTCCACGATTTACCGCTGGGTTCAGCGTTATGCGCCTGAAATGGAAAAACGGCTGCGCTGGTACTGGCGTAACCCTTCCGATCTTTGCCCGTGGCACATGGATGAAACCTACGTGAAGGTCAATGGCCGCTGGGCGTATCTGTACCGGGCCGTCGACAGCCGGGGCCGCACTGTCGATTTTTATCTCTCCTCCCGTCGTAACAGCAAAGCTGCATACCGGTTTCTGGGTAAAATCCTCAACAACGTGAAGAAGTGGCAGATCCCGCGATTCATCAACACGGATAAAGCGCCCGCCTATGGTCGCGCGCTTGCTCTGCTCAAACGCGAAGGCCGGTGCCCGTCTGACGTTGAACACCGACAGATTAAGTACCGGAACAACGTGATTGAATGCGATCATGGCAAACTGAAACGGATAATCGGCGCCACGCTGGGATTTAAATCCATGAAGACGGCTTACGCCACCATCAAAGGTATTGAGGTGATGCGTGCACTACGCAAAGGCCAGGCCTCAGCATTTTATTATGGTGATCCCCTGGGCGAAATGCGCCTGGTAAGCAGAGTTTTTGAAATGTAAGGCCTTTGAATAAGACAAAAGGCTGCCTCATCGCTAACTTTGCAACAGTGCCT
>NZ_JBHSQK010000140.1:0-874 GCF_042658055.1 Pseudonocardia lutea | reverse complement strand
GGGTCGTGCGCGGCGGGCTGAGCGCCGCCGTCGTCGAGCGCGAACTCGTCGGCGGAGAGTGCTCCTACTGGGCCTGCATGCCGACCAAGGCACTGCTGCGCAGCGGCTCGGCCCTGCAGGCCGCGCGCCGGCTCCCCGGCGCGCGCGAGGCGATCACCGGCACCCTCGATCCGGCGGCCGTCCTGCGCAGGCGCGACGAGTTCGCCTCGAACTGGCACGACGACGGGCAGGTCGCGTGGCTCGACCAGGCCGGGATCGCGTTGTTCCGCGGTCACGGACGCCTCGCCGCGCCGCGGGTCGTCGAGGTGACCGGCGAGGACGGCGCCGTCGTCACGCTCACCGCCCGGCACGCCGTCGTGGTCGCCACCGGGAGCAGCGCGCTGGTGCCGGACATCCCCGGCCTGCGTGACGCCGCGGTCTGGACGAGCCGGGAAGCCGTCGCCACCGACTCGGTGCCCCGGCGGCTCGGCATCATCGGCGGCGGCGTGGTCGCCGGCGAGATGGCCACGGCGTTCTCCGCCCTGGGCAGCGCCGTCACCGTGCTCGCCCGCGACGGGGTGCTCCCCACCGCCGAGCCGTTCGCCGGCGAGCGGGTCACCGAGGCGCTGCGGGAGGCAGGTGCCTCGGTGCGCGACGGCGCGGAGGTGGTGGCCGTCCGGCGCGACGCGCAGGGCGAGGTCCACCTCACCCTGGTCGACGGCGAGAAGATCGTCGTCGACGAGGTCCTCGTCGCCATCGGCCGCACGCCCAACACCCGGGACCTCGGCCTGGACACGATCGGCCTCGAGCCCGGCACCTGGCTCACGGTCGACCAGACCCTGCGGGTCCTCGACGAGTCCGGCGCACCGGTCGGCGACGGGTGGCTCTACGCCGC
>NZ_JBHSQK010000139.1:0-659 GCF_042658055.1 Pseudonocardia lutea | reverse complement strand
GCGCGGCAGGGATCGAACCTGCGACCGCTCGGGTGTAAACCGAGTGCTCTCCCGCTGAGCTACGCGCCCGGACCGGGGCGGGGACCGCCCCGGATGCGGCTACAGCGCCGCGAGGGCCTTCTTCCAGCCCTCCTGGTCACGGGCCTCGCCGGGCTGGTTGACCTCGGCGAAGCGGATCACGCCGTCGGAGTCGACGAGGAAGGTCCCGCGGACGGCCATGCCGGCGCCCTCGTTGAACACGCCGTAGGCCTTGGCGACCTCGCCGTGCGGCCAGAAGTCCGACAGCAGCGGGAACGTGTAGTTCTCCGCGGTGGCCCACGCCTTGAGCGAGAAGGTGGGGTCGGTGGAGATCGCGAGGATCTGCACGTCGTCGTTCTGGAAGGACGAGAGGTCGTCGCGCACCGTGCAGAGCTCGCCGGTGCAGATCCCCGAGAACGCGAACGGGTAGAAGACCACCAGGACGGCCTTGTCGCCCTGGAAGGACGAGAGCGAGACCTCCTGCTTGTCCTGGTCCTTCAGGGTGAAGTCCGGGGCCTTGCTGCCCACCTCGGGTGCCATGCGTCGTTCTCCTCGAAGGCATGCGGATGCCCGCGGCGCGGGCAGACGTCGAGACGAGCCTACTAGGCCGTGTTTAGAAACCCTGGGCGGCGAGGGCGCGT
>NZ_JBHSQK010000138.1:0-654 GCF_042658055.1 Pseudonocardia lutea | reverse complement strand
CCGCCGCGTCCGATGCGGCTGTGGAGCCGGCCGGCCCGGAGGTGATGGGGAACGGCAGCCCCGTCTCCGGGTTCGGAGGATGAGGCGGCGACGGCGCAGGACCGAGGCCGAGCAGACGCCGGGCGGGCGTGGTGCGCCAGGCGCGCCGGCGTTCCCACGCAGCCTGGTCCTGTCTCTGGTGCTGGGTTCGATCCTCAACCCGGTCAACTCGTCCATCATCGCGGTCGCGCTGATCCCGATCGGTGTCGCGATGGGCGCTTCACCCGCCGCCACCACGTGGCTGGTGTCCGGGCTGTACCTGGCTACAGCCGTGGGGCAACCCGTCGTCGGCCGGCTCGTCGACGCGTTCGGGCCGCGGCCGCTGTTCCTGATCGGAGCGGTGATGACCGTGGCGGGCGGCGTGCTCGGAGCGCTGGCCCCCAACCTGGCAGTGCTCGTCGCCGCCCGGGTCGTGCTGGGGATCGGCACCTGCGCCGGATACCCGGCGGCGATGTACCTGGTCCGCAGCGAGACCGAGCGGACCGGACAGGCCGGCCCCGCGGGGGTGCTGACGGTGCTGGCCGTGGCCACGCAGACCATCGCCATGGCCGGTCTGCCCCTCGGGGGGCTGCTGATCGACCTCGCCGGGTGGCGGGCGGTGTTCGCCGTGAACGT
>NZ_JBHSQK010000137.1:0-579 GCF_042658055.1 Pseudonocardia lutea | reverse complement strand
CGGGATCGACAGGGCGAAGCCCGGGAATTCCGGGAACGGCTGGCCACTGCGGTAGGTCTGCCAGTCCCGGGCGGCCTTCACCACGTCCGCGTAGCGGGTGAGCTGCCAGTACCCACCGTGCCGTTCGACCGGGCGACCGTGCAGCTCCGCCGCTGTTGGGCGTAACGGGCGATGGCCTCGGGATGGTCGGGCACAGAGTCCGGGACGTGGTCGGCGCAGGTGGCCGTCAGATCGGGCGCAGCGTCAGCCGATCCCATGAGTGTTCTCCAGTGAACGATTGTTGGGAAGGTGTTCGTGTCGGACCCCGGCGTGCCGGGGACCGACGGTGACGTGCGAGTGTCAGGACGAGTGCTGTGCCGCCAGTTCGAGGACGATCGGAGCAGCGGTTGTGGCGGCGTGAATACCGATCACGCTGACGATCTCAAGCACCTCGAGGATCTCCTCCACGGTGGCGCCGTGGTGGAGGGCGTTGCGGAAGTGCAGCTTGAGGCCAGGCACGTAGAGGTGGGTGGCCGCTGCGTCGAATGCGCAGTAGACGAGCTCCTTGACCTTGGGCTCGAGGGTTCCGGTTCGCCATGG
>NZ_JBHSQK010000136.1:0-566 GCF_042658055.1 Pseudonocardia lutea | reverse complement strand
GAACGGCGCTCTCGCTCACCAGGTGTGAGCGGGAGCGCCGTTCGCCCACCTCAGAGCTGGTAGGTGGAGTTGACGATCGCGCCCTTGCGGGCGTAGTGGATCAACGCGTCCTGCACGTCGAGCGGATGCGTGGGGATCACACCCTCGATCAGGTCCTCCTCGCGGGCGCCGTGCAGCGACAGCCCGAACCGGCAGCAGTAGACCTTGCCGCCCTCCTGCAGGAACGTCCGCAACGAGTTGTTGATGTTGTGCTCACCGGGGAAGGCCGAGTTGCCGGTGGTCGGGAACCCGCGGGTGGCCAGACAGTTCAGCGAGCCCGGGCCGTAGAAGTACAGCGCCGACTCGAAGCCCTTGCGCAGCGCCCGGGTGGCCTGCAGGACCGCCACGAAACTCACCGAGGACTCGTGCGCGATGCCGTGCACCAGGGTGAAGTAGCTCTCCCCGTTCTCGGCCTGGTAGTCCGGGAACACCTTGGTGCCGCCGTAGATCGACGACCCCTCCGGCATCGACGGGTGCGGGATCTCCTCGAGGCTCTGCTTCTCGAGATCGGTCAGGTCGGCCATGTC
>NZ_JBHSQK010000135.1:0-540 GCF_042658055.1 Pseudonocardia lutea | reverse complement strand
TACGGCTACACCGACCAGCCCGGCCGCTGGGATCACTGGCCGGCGGCGTTCGTGTTCACCGGTGGGGCCGACGACGGGGTGGACGGCAGGATCGTGCTGGCGCCCGGGGACGTGTTGTTGCCGTTCAACACCTATGTGCAGACCCCGGTGGAGATCACCATCGAGGAGGGGTTCATCCGTGACATCCGCGGCGGGGCGGGGTCGTCGGGGTTGGACGCGGACCTGCTCACGTCCTACATCGAGTCGTTCGACGATCCGCGCGGCTACGGGATGTCGCATGTCGGGTGGGGGCTCGACGAGCGGGCGCACTGGCACGGGCTGACCCAGTTCGGCGGTGGGATGGGGATGGAGCTGCGCTCCTTCTACGGCAACGTGATGTTCTCCATCGGGCCGAACAACGAGCTGGGCGGGCCGAACGACACGGCGTGTCACTTCGACATCCCGATGCGCGGCAACTCCCTCTACCTCGACGACGAGCTGATCGTCGACGCCGGCGAGCTCACGGTCCCCGAGATGCGGCCGGTGGCCAAGCGATGACCG
>NZ_JBHSQK010000134.1:0-532 GCF_042658055.1 Pseudonocardia lutea | reverse complement strand
GGAGGCCTCAGAAACGCGCTGAGGGCCTCTGAGGCGGTGCACGCAACGGATGTTATGGTAAATACAAGTGAGCGGGATAAACCATCATCTTTTATTGCGCGCGCAAGAAATAACCAATGCGGCTACCGATTTACACCAATCGCTATGCTGTTTTCATCTAGCAATATCCCTATTTTACACCCGCTGAATGTTGATCCGGACATCACAAAACCGCCTATAGCTAGTTGATTGTTTTCCGTGCTGAACAACTTTGGCGAGGATCCTCGATAACTTATTAGCTTTCCATCAGGAACATAAAGCTCAGCCTCTGCTTTTAGTGCAGCTGCGCTTTGTCTTCTGAGCTCGAATACCTCTTTCCCGTTAATAAGACAAACAGTTATCTTATCTTCATGCCGGAGAGTCACCCCTGCCTTTCTACCTTCTTCAGTAAGGTAGAGCTGCGTTCCTTTAGCCTTGGCCAGGTATGTTCCATCGTTGTGATAGATAGGGATGCTGGTAGTGAAACTAGCATCAACCGCACTCTCAACACTAA
>NZ_JBHSQK010000133.1:0-531 GCF_042658055.1 Pseudonocardia lutea | reverse complement strand
GTTTTTTAAAGACTTTAAAATTAATGTCTCTAAACATTTGGGTTGTCTTGAAGTTGAAGTTTCCTAGAAACCGTGACACTGTTTCAGGTTCTTTTACGGAAATATCAAACTCGTTGACGAGGGGATCATTTTGAAGTAGCTTTAGACGTTCTAACTTATCAATGCCAATGAAGTGACCGCAGAGCATGGTCTTTATATGATTCATCTTGATTTTATTTGTTGAGTCATTATCAAATACGAGGTCATTTTCAATAAAATCAAAAATCCCATTGCTTTTTGCATTCTCAAGGAGCAGAAAAAGACCTGCATTTGATGTTAGATTCTTAGCTTTGAAATCAATTTTATTAATCATAATTAGAACCCCTTTTTACTACTTTTCTTACTATTATTTTACCATATATCGAGTCATAAAAGCTGATAATTTAACATATTTTTGAGCACTTTTCTTTCACCCAATGGGTGAAAGCTGAATTTCGAAGGAATGCATATTTATCAAGGCTTTGATTATGCTTTTTGAAGTACTGACGTAGA
>NZ_JBHSQK010000132.1:0-531 GCF_042658055.1 Pseudonocardia lutea | reverse complement strand
TGGTGAAGAAGGTTCGTGCTTGTGCTCCAGAAGCTGCATAGCCTGACGAAGGGAATCAATATGCTCATCTCGAGCCTTAACAGCCCCTTTAAGACCATCGTTTTCAGCTTCAAGTAAAGCGATTCTATGTTGTAAATCATGTAAACCAACGCTGTTAATACCTGTAGATTCCGCGTCACTTTTTACATCATATTTTACAGCATCGATTACACCATCAAGAGAACCAAACACTCTAATAAGCTCTGATGTATCAATAACTTTAATACCCTTCCCGTACTTTACAACAGAGGTGTAACTTAACTTACCACTGTTAATCATCTTGTAAATAGTAGGGCGACTAACCTTAACAAGCCGTGCTGCTTCACTAATAGACACTCTGGCCATCAGTTACCATCCTGTAATGCATCCAGTCTCGAGGACAGTGTACGGAAAAGATGCTCCGCATCATCGTGGAGTTTCTCACAAAGGTCGGCCTCAGCATCGAGATCAAGCTCGTTAAGCTTCTCCAGCAGGAGCAAAGACTGATTCTGG
>NZ_JBHSQK010000131.1:0-2674 GCF_042658055.1 Pseudonocardia lutea | reverse complement strand
AAGATTTGTCGTATCTCGCGTACTGAAACCAGAAAAAGAAAGAGCACAATTATCACTTTTAGAAGGTTCCGAATACGACTACTTTTTCTTTGTAACAAATACTACCTTGCTTTCTGAAAAAGTAGTTATATACTATGAAAAGCGTGGTAATGCTGAAAACTATATCAAAGAAGCCAAATACGACATGGCGGTGGGTCATCTCTTGCTAAAGTCATTTTGGGCGAATGAAGCCGTGTTTCAAATGATGATGCTTTCATATAACCTATTTTTGTTGTTCAAGTTTGATTCCTTGGACTCTTCAGAATACAGACAGCAAATAAAGACCTTTCGTTTGAAGTATGTATTTCTTGCAGCAAAAATAATCAAAACCGCAAGATATGTAATCATGAAGTTGTCGGAAAACGGCTTTGTTGAATAAATCAGATTTCGGGTAAGTCTCCCCCGTAGCGGGTTGTGTTTTCAGGCAATACGCACGCTTTCAGGCATACCTGCTTTCGTCATTTTGTTCAGCGCTCGTACCAGGGCCATAGCCTCCGCAACCTGACCATCGTAGTCACGCAGCGTCAGTGAACCCCCGAACAGCTGTTTTACCCGGTACATCGCCGTTTCCGCTATCGAGCGACGGTTGTAATCTGTTGTCCATTTCCACCGCGCATTACTCCCGGTCATTCGCTGATTAGCCACTGCACGGTTACGGTCTGCATATTCACCGGGCCAGTAACCCGCACCTTTTCGGGGCGGGATAAGCGCGCTGATTTTCTTACGCCGCAGTTCATCGTGACAGAGCCGGGTATCGTAAGCTCCATCGGCGGCGGCTGACCTGATTTTCCGGTGGGTTTGCCGGATTAACCCGGGGAAGGCCTCTGAGTCCGTAACGTTGTTCAGCGACAGGTCAGCGCAGATGATTTCATGTGTTTTACTGTCAACTGCCAGATGCAGCTTACGCCATATACGACGGCGTTCCTGGCCATGCTTTTTGACTTTCCACTCGCCTTCACCGAAGACCTTCAGCCCGGTGGAATCAATTACCAGGTGTGCGATTTCACCCCGGGTGGGCGTTTTGAAACTGATATTAACCGACTTTGCCCGCCTGCTGACACAGCTGTAATCCGGGCAGCGTAGCGGAACGTTCATCAGAGAAAAAATGGAATCAATAAAGCCCTGCGCAGCGCGCAGGGTCAGCCTGAATACGCGTTTAATGACCAGCACAGTCGTGATGGCAAGGTCAGAATAGCGCTGAGGTCTGCCTCGTGAAGAAGGTGTTGCTGACTCATACCAGGCCTGAATAGCTTCATCATCCAGCCAGAAAGTTATGGAGCCACGGTTGATGAGGGCTTTATTGTAGGTGGGCCAGTTGGTGATTTTGAACTTTTGCTTTGCCACGGAACGGTCTGCGTTGTCGGGAAGATACGTGATCTGATCCTTCAACTCAGCAAAAGTTCGATTTATTCAACAAAACCAGTTACAGCCCTTCGGCGATGATTCTCGCCGCTGAAGCCAGCACATCGCGGCGGCTCTCTGCGTTCTGTTGCGGCTGGGTAAAATAGGTCACCAGAACCAGCGGCGCACGACCCTGCGGCCAGATCACCGCAATATCATTGGTGGTGCCGTAGTCGCCGCTGCCGGTCTTATCACCCACAGTCCACGACGTCGGTAAGCCGGCCCGAATGCTGGCTGCGCCGGTCGTATTGCCTTTGAGCCACGTCACCAACTGCGCCCGCTGGGTTTCGCCCAGCGCATGACCCAGCGTAAGCTGACGCAACGTCTGCGCCATCGCCCGCGGCGTGGTGGTGTCTCTCGGGTCGCCGGGAATGGCGGTATTCAGCGTAGGTTCAGTGCGATCCAGACGAAACGTCTCATCGCCGATCGCGCGGGCAAAAGCCGTCACGCCTCCCGGGCCACCGAGCTGGGCAATCAATTTGTTCATGGCGGTATTGTCGCTGTACTGCAACGCGGCCGCGCTCAGTTCTGCCAGCGTCATTGTGCCGTTGACGTGTTTTTCGGCAATCGGATTGTAGTTAACCAGATCGGCAGGCTTGATCTCGACAGGCTGATTAAGCAGCTGCTTTTGCGTTTCACTCTGCTTAAGCACCGCCGCGGCCGCCATAACTTTACTGGTACTGCACATTGGAAAGCGTTCATCACCGCGATAAAGCACCTGCGTATTATCTGCGGTATCGATGAGCGCGACGCCCAGCCGCCCTCCGCTGCTTTTCTCCAGCGCCGCCAGCTTTTGCTGCACCGCACTCGTCTGCGCATAAAGCGGCGCGCTGCCCAGCAGCAGCGGAATGCACGCCGCCGCCGCGAACATCATCCGTTGCACTCTCTTTGTCACCATCTCAAACTCCCAATACGGTCAATCCGTGTTACATCAGTATTCCCTAAATTCCACGTGTGTTTTTTATTAGCTTCAAAAATCACTATTTCACGAAGAATTTAGACTGCTTCTCACACATTGTAACATTATTTACAACCACCTTTCAATCATTTTTGATAAATCATTGATTTCATCTTTGCTGCAATGATACTTAATAAACTCTGCAAGTTATCCACAGAGCAACACTCAATTTTATTGATGATATTCTTATTATACCAGACATTTTTCATACACTCCCTTGTACGGATAGTTTTCCGAGGTTTTGTTGAATAAATCGAACTTTTGCTGAGTTGAAGG
>NZ_JBHSQK010000130.1:0-17262 GCF_042658055.1 Pseudonocardia lutea | reverse complement strand
CCGGGCCGGCCGGCTCCACAGCCGCATCGGACGCGGCGGACCTGCGCTCACCCCGGATGAGCATCGCGGTCGTTGCCACCTCGGCAACTGCGGTCACGTACATCCTCCGATCGTGGGGCCTGCGCGGCGGTCACGACGCGACGGCCCGAGCGGTACGCGGCAGCGACACGGTCACCGCTTCGCCCGGTGACGGTGTCGTCCCCGGACGCAGGTGCTCGCGAACAGTCAAGGTCGACGGGCCGGTGTCGAGTTCGATCTCAACACCGCTGCCGTGCGGCACCACCCGACTGACAGTGGCACTGACCTGCCCGTCGCCGGGATCAACCGAACCGCGGTCGATGGTCAGTGTGTCGCTGCGTGCTGCCACCACGACGGTGTCACCCGCCGCGGCTCCCGGAGCGATCTCGACCTCGACGCGACCGCCTGCCCCGCTCAGCGCGACCACGCCGCGCTGTCCCTCGACGTTCTCGATGCGACCCTCGAGGAAGTTGTCGAACCCGACGAACTCGGCGACAAAGCGGGTTGCCGGGTGCTCCAGGATCTCGCGGGGCGTGCCGGACTGCACGATGCGGCCGTCCTGGACCACGGCGATGACGTCGGCGACCCCGGCTGCCTCGGCCTGGTCATGGGTGACCAGGATGCAGGTGGTCCCGAGGCGGTCGTGCAGATCGCGCAGCTCGCGACGCAGCTGTCGGCGCAGGGTTGCGTCCACGTTGGAGAGCGGTTCGTCGAGCAGGAGCGCCGGCGGCTCGTGCACCAGGGCCCGGGCCAGCGCCACCCGTTGTTGCTGGCCACCGGACAGCTGCCGAGGAGGGCGGTGCAGGGTGGCGCTGAGACCGACGATCTCGGCGATTTCGGTGACCTTGCGCGTGCGCTGCTCGCGGGGGACGCGCCGCTTGCGCAACGGGTAGGCGATGTTGTCGGCCACGGTCATGTGCGGCCAGAGCGCGTACTGCTGGAAGACCATCCCCAGACCCCGGCGCTCGGGCGAGACCTGGACCCGCCGGGCGGTGTCGACGACGGTGGTGTCACCAATGCGGATTACCCCCTCGTCGGGGTGTTCGAGGCCGGAGATGCAGCGCAGCAGCGTCGTCTTGCCGCACCCGCTCGGCCCCAGCAGACACAGGAAGCTCCCAGGCTCTACGTCGAGATCGAGCGACCGCAGTATGTGGTTGTCGCGGAACCGCTTGCTGACGCCACTCACCGTGATGCCGGTGCCGGACGTCGTCAACGACGAGGCGTTCGTGAGGTGCTCGGTCATGGGTGCTCCTCTCGGTCGTGGACTGGTCGAGCATCGGATCCCGGCGTCTGGCCGGTCTCGGTGGTCGGTCATCCTGAGATTGTCGAGGCGACGTGCTCGATGGCGGGGATGAACTGCTGCTGCGTCTCTTCGGCCGACAGCACGAGCAGCTCGGCGTCCTCCAGCCCGGGCGGGACGGGAGCGCCGGGCATTGTCGGCGTCAGCCCGGTGGTCGCAGCCACCGCCTGTGCCTTGGCGGAGAAGAAGTAGGCGTCCAGCAGCCGGGCGGCCGTCGGGTTCGGTGCACCGCGGGTCACGGCGAGCCCCAGCCCGAACGACGGCATCCCCTCGGCGAGGAGGGCGCGCCCGATCGGAGCACCCTGCAGCACGGCGGTGTAAGAGGAGGGATTGCCCTGGGGGAGGGCGATGGCCGACTGGCCGGTGGCGACCCCCTGGATCAGGGCGCCACTGCTGGGGTAGATGGTGGGCTGCAGCTGCGCTGCCCGCTCTAGCCATGCGTCGTCGACGACGCCCTTGATGTACAGGATCGCGAGCGCCGACACCGTTCCACTCGTGCCGGCTGCCAGGTCACCGGAACCGAGCAGGCCGGACCACCGCGGATCGGTGAGGTCCGCCCACGTCTGCGGCAGGTCGGCCTCGTCGACGGTTCGGTTGTTGTACGGGATGACGGTGGTATGGGAGATGGGCATCTGCCACAGGTCGTCGGGTCCCCGGTACTCCGAGGGGAGTTCCGCAGCCAGTTCCGGCGCGAAGGGCTCGAACAGGTCGGAGTCCCGCAGCGGGACGGTATCGCTCTGACCCATGAACACCAGGTCCGCCTGGGGTGAGCCGCTGTCCGCCTCGGCTCGCAGTCTCGCCTGCATGGGGGGCCCGGCGATGGCTACGGGAGTGACCGTGATGCCCGGGTAATCGTCGGTGAATGCATCGAAGACCGACTGCAAAGCGGGCGGGAACGGTGTGTAGACGACCACCTCGGACTCACCCGCGGCTTGGGCTTCCTGGTAGAGGCCGTCGAGGTACGCGGCCTCCGCCGCAGCCAACTCCACCGACGGGGCCGCCGGTGCGGCGGCATCCTGACCGGAGCTACACGCGGCCAACCCGATCATCAAGCTCGTCCCGATCGCCAGGGCGTGGCGCAGCTTCATCGCTGTCTCCTTCATGGTGATCAACGCCGGTTGAGGTCTTGCGGGAGTGAGAGGTAGGAGTCCGGTCGCCGGAACCGCCGCCGGGGCGAACCCGCCATAGTCGCCGAGCGGTGGCCGCGACGAGGACGCCGGCCACCACGACGAGCCCAAGGAGGAGGAAGTACAAGCAGTAGATGGCAGCGGCCTGCGCGTACTCGCCGTTGTTGGTCGCCAGACCGAACGTGAGCACGGCCACTGTCTGGCTGCCCGGCGTGGCCAGCAGGAGCGGTACGTCGAGGATCCCCGACATGAACATCCCGACCAACAGCCACGCGACGAGTAGCGCGGGACCGCAGATTCGGGCGGTGACGTCGACGAGCGCGGCGACGGGTGAGGCGCCGGACGTCCGAGCCGCCTCCTCGAGTTCGGGACCCACCTGCGCGACCACCCCCTCCAGCGCTCGAACAGCCACCGGGACGGCAGCGACGACGAGAGCGCTGAGCAGCAGCCACGGCGTGCCGTACAGCTGGGCTACGACGGGAGTGTGCAGGTAGGTCCACACCAGCGCGATGCTGAGCACGATCCCCGGCGCCGCCAGGGGTACCCACGAGCCGGTCCGGGCTGCCACGCTCAGCGGTCCGCGACGGCGTTGCAGGACGTAGGCGATGGCGAAGGCCATCGCCACGGTGATCAGCCCGCCTCCGACGGCCATGAGCAGGGTGGAGACGAGCGTGTCGGCCGTGCCGCGTGTCGACAGCGCCACGACGTACTGCCGTAGGGTCCAGACCCCGTACACCCCGAAGAACCCCTGGAGGGACCCGACGACGACCTGCAGGACGGGCCCGACCAGGCCGACCACCACGAAGCCGACGATCGACAGGGTGACGAGCGGCCCGAAGCGGCCTGCGGAGACGGGTTCCACCCGGTGCGCCGCGCTGGACACGGTCACGTAATCGCGACCCCGGGTCATGGCCGACTGCACCAGCAACAACAGTGCGATGCAGATCACGAAGAACAGTGACAGCGCGCTGGCAGCCGAGTAGTCGGCCTGACCGCCGCGGTTGAGGTAGTCACCGATGTGCAGCGACAGCGTCTGGATGCCGACCGGGCGCCCCAGCAGTGCGGGGAAGTCGTAGGCCTGCAGACCCTCGACGATGGCGAGCATGGCGGTGGCGAGCAGCGCGGGCGTCAGCAGGGGGATCGTGATGCCGAAGAACGCCCGGAAACGGGGTACCCCCGACATGACCGCGGCGTCTTCGTGGCTGCGGTCCAGCCGGGAGACGGCACCCAGCATCAGCACGTACACGACGGCCGTGCTCTTCAGCGCCGTCACGAAGATCAAGCCGTGCCAGCTGGTGGCGTTGAACCAGCCGCTGATTGCGCCCAGCCCGACAGCGTCCAGTCCGCGTCCGAGCAACCCGCTGTTGGGATTGCCGAGCATCGTCCAGCCCAGTCCGAAGAACAACCGCGGCGTCACGAGCATGACGATCATCGCGGGGGTGATCCACGAGCGCAGACGCACGTTCAACCGGCAGGACGCCACGGCGAAGTACACACCCGCGACCATCGACAAGACGGTGACCATCGCTGCGTAGATCACCGACGTCCACGCCGCCGCGGGGGTGCGCGGATCGGAGAACGCCGTCGTGAAGCCGTCCAAGGTCCAGGTCGAATCCCCGAACGGGGATGTCCGGAACGCGCCGACGACGAGCCCTACAACCGGACCAAGCAGGAGATAGCCGACGACGAGCGCCGGTCCCCACACGCTGACGCTGCGCAACCACGAGGTGCTCCGCGGTCGTTCGACCATCGTTGAGGTGGTCACGAACCCCCCATCCTCCGGATTGCTCGATGCAGGTCGCAGGGGGCAGGTTCGCCCTCGCCGAGGCAGGTGGCGAAGCTGGTGTCGTGGAGCGCGATCGACGCGGTCATGCCGCCGATGCGCTCAGCGGTTACCACGATCTTCAGTGGTGACGTCATCGGCACTCCTGTTCGGGTGGTTCGGATCGTGTGGTGCGGCACTGTGTTGAGCTGTTCGGCGGTGCCCCGGCATGAGTACCGCCGAGAAGTCTGGAGCGCATAGGGACGTTGGCCACTGGACGGACGCCCGAGCCGTGTGGTGGGCCACCGCATGGCAGGCTGCGGCCGGTCATCGGATTCCGACCTCAGGCGACAGAGCTCGCTCGGTGCTCCTCGGGCGCGTGCTCAGGACCGGCCGAGGGCGACCGTCGTCACACGCGGTCCACACCTTCGTCCGACAGTCGTTTCGGGACCTCCACCGCACGATCGTCGTCCACCCGGTCGACCAATCGTCCCCCGATCAGGAACGCGGCCAGACTCATGGCGAACAATGCCATGAGCAGCAGGGAGACGGATGCCGTGGATCCCGTACCGGCCAGTAGGGCGGTCGAGAGCAGCGGTGTGAAGCCACCGCCGAGGATCGAGCCCACGGTATAGCTGAGGGACGATCCGCTGTAGCGGACAGAAGCCGGGAACATGTCGGTCAGCAAGGAGGGCATGGGTCCGCTGATGAGCGAGCTGGCAATCACCAGTCCCGCCAGCGCGAGCAGAATCAGGGGCACCGAACGGGTGTCGAAGAGCGCGAAGCTCGGGAAGACCCAGACGATCGCCAGGACGATCCCCGCGGCAAAGGTCCGCCGCCTGCCGAAGGCGTCTCCGGCCAGCCCTGCGACGAGCGTCATGGCGATCCACAACACGCTCACACCGGTGAGGCACCACAGCATCGTCGACGACGCTATGCCGAGCGTGGACACCCCGTACTGCACCAGGAACAACGAGACGAAGTAGCCGATGGAGCCCACGGCGATCGAACCGAAGCCGCCGATCAGGATCTGCCGCCAACCGGTGCGCAGCACCTCGACCACCGGGCGGCGCTCGACCGCGTCCGATGCCTTCACCTGCTCGAAGCGCGGACTTTCCTCGAAGCGCAACCGGATCACGAGCCCCACGACGATCAGTCCGGCGCTGATGAGGAAGGCGATGCGCCATCCCCACGCCACGAACGACTCCGGCGGCAACACCGAGGTCAGCACCAGGAACGCCACCTGCGACAGCATGATCCCAGTCGGCAGGCCCAGCTGCGGGAAGGCGCCGTACAGGGCTCGCCGACGTGGTGGAGCGTTCTCCACCGCCATCAGCACCGCTCCGGCCCACTCCCCGCCGACCCCCACTCCCTGCACCAGGCGCAGGACGACGAGCAGGATGGGCCCCCAGATCCCGATCTGGGCGTAGGTAGGCAGCAAGCCGATCAAGGTCGTCGCGATGCCCATGGTCAGCAGGGCGGTGACGAGCATGGCCTTGCGCCCTATGCGATCCCCGAAGTGACCCATCAGGATGCCGCCGATCGGGCGGGCGATGAATCCGACCGCGAATGTTCCCAGCGCGGCGAGCGTTCCGGCCAGCGGGGAGAACCCCGGGAAGAACTCGGTCCGGAACACCAGGGTCGCCGCGAGGCCGTAGATGAAGAAGTCGTAGTACTCGATCGTGGTGCCGATGTAGCTGGCCAGAGCGACCCGGCCGACGCGTGGTGCGCGGTCTTGCGCGGGCAGTTGAGTCATGTCATGTTCCTCGTCGGGCGGAGTGGTCCGAGGCCACGACCGGCCTCGGACTCCCTCGTCCCGTCCACCCGCCAGAGCGCGACCGGACGCGTTCGCAGGACCCAGCGATACCCGGCAAGCTCAGCGAAGCCTCACAATGCGAGGTGGGCTCTGGTCGAGCAGGCCGACCCAGATGCGGCGGGGGGAGCCGAAGCAGCCGTAGGCGAGATGCGGGGTGGGACCAGGGAGTGGCGTCGAAGTGGAGGGGACGGCGTCGAGGACCGCTTCGTTGTGCGCGACGACGGCGTACGGGCCGGCACCCGGGCGTCGCACCGGCAGCACGTGCGTCGGGGTCGAGAACCGAGCTCAGCTGTCGGCAGCGCCCTTCGCGATCAGATGGATCCGGTGCATGTCGTGGAGCACGAGGGCGCCGTCCACCCGGCCGATGAGTCCCCGCTCCCGCATGCCCTTGAGCGCGCGGGTGACGACCTCCCGAACAGTGCCCGTCGCGTCTGCCAGGTCCCGCACGGTGGCGTGGACGACGACGCTGCCGTCGGCCTCTCGCACCGCGAGGTCGAGCAGATGGCGGGCGACCCGCTGGTGAACGGGCGCGAGGACGTTCTCGGCAAGCAGCAGAACACTGTCACGGAGAATGCCGCGCAGCGATCTGATCAAGGCGTAGGACAGCTTGGGATCCGCTTCCAGGAGCTGAAGGATCGCCATGCGCGAGAACACCATCACTCGGGTGTCGACGAGAGCCTGAGCGGCCGTGGTGATGCCGATCTCGGCGCTGTTCCCTAGGTCCGGGATGCCAAAGGGGTCACTCGGCTCAGCGTAGTGCAGGGTGACCTGACGCTCGCCCTTCCGGACGCAGACCCGAAGCAGGCCGCTGACGACGATGCCGGCGTGGCTCGCCTCCGGTATCTCGGGGAGGTACTCACCGCGCTCGAGTTTCAGGTTCGTCGCCGAGCTGAGGAGGCCGTGTTCCGCCTCAGGCGAAAGGTTGGCGTACCAGCTGCGGGACAGAGCAGTGGCGGCCTCTGGGGACTCCTCCGCGATGAGCT
Source organism: Pseudonocardia lutea (assembly GCF_042658055.1). NCBI lineage: Bacteria > Bacillati > Actinomycetota > Actinomycetes > Pseudonocardiales > Pseudonocardiaceae > Pseudonocardia > Pseudonocardia lutea. The sequence continues at coordinate 10,256 of NZ_JBHSQK010000130.1, read as the reverse complement.
CGACAGTCACGCGCTTCATCTCCTCGACTCTGAGGCTCGAACCGGCCGGAGTGGCGTGGACGCAGCACCAACACTAGCATTCCACGCCACTATCCCGCTCGGCGCGCTCACCGTCCTGGGACTTTTGTTCCACCTCCTGAAAGAGTGCTCGAGCGCCGGCGTCAGGACCCGGTGGCGGGGTCAGGCTGAAAGATCTCGACGGGGTTGCCGGACGGGTCGTCAACGAGCACCTGCGACCCGCCCCTGCCCTGCAGGACAGCTGTGCGGAAGGCGACGCCGCCGGCACGCATACGGCTCACGACCCCGTCGAGATCGTCTACCACGAGCTGGATCCTGTTCCAGCCGCCCGGCGTCGGTACCCCGGAGGAGGTCGGCTGTCGTGCCGTGCTGCCGGGCCCGTTCAGCACGAGCCGGAGCGCGTCGCGCTCGAGGACAACCAGCGTCGGCCGGGCGTCGAGCGCCTCGTGGAAGTCGAGGTGCTCGGTGTAGAACCGGGCCGCGCTGTGTACGTCCTCGACGAGATAGCGCACGGACGCCTGCACGTCGGTCACGGGGTGAAGGGCTTGCGGACCCCGGCCCGCTCGAGGCGCGGCAGCACGTGCTCGGTGAACGTGTCGAGTCCTTCCTCGTAATCGATCCACTGGCAGACGAGGCCGTCGACACCCGCCTCGCACACCTCGACCATCGCCTTTGCGATCGAGTCAGGGGTGCCGATCAACTGCTGGGCGCCGAAGGCCGCCAGCGTCCGCGCGCGGTGTTTCAACGCCTCCTCCTCGCTGAGACCCTCTGTCGAGGGCAGGACCCGAGGATCGATGGAGTCGAGCACTCCCACATCGCCGTTCTGCTCGATCGCGTACTCGTAGTAGTCGCGCGCTTCCTGTTCCGTGTCCCGGCAGATGATCCACACGCCGCTCCACACGGAGACATCTCGCCCGAAACCCGCTGCGTTCTTGCGGTACCGGTCGAACCGTCGCTGGATGTCGTCCGGGTCGTCCTTCTCCAGGATCGTGCTGAACGCGATGTCCGCGTTGCGCGCCGCGTACGCCGATCCGGCCGGTGACGTCCCGGCGTTCATGATCGCGGGCCTCGGGCGGGAGAGCGGCTTGGGCTGGATCCAAGCCGCCGGGATATCGAAGAACGTGCCCTTGTGGTCAAACGGCTCGTCCTCCGTCCAGAGGCGATTGACGACGTCGATCCACTCCTGGGCATACTCGTAGCCATTGTCGTGCGCGAGGGGCTTCTGGCCGAACATGGCGAACTCGACCGGGTTCCAGCCCACGACGACGTTGACGCCGAAGCGACCACCGGAGATGTGGTCGATCGTCGTCATCTGCTTCGCAGCGAGGATGGGGTGCACCAGCGGCACGTGGATCGTAGCGAAGATCCTCGAGTACTCCGTCGCCTCGGCGAGCCCCGCGGCCCAGGTCATGGGTTCCAGGTTCACACCGCAGAAGTCGGTCTCACCACCCATGCTTGCCCACCGCGCGAGCGGCACCTGGATCTCGAAACCGGCACGGTCGGCCTTCTGGGCGACCGACTTCACGGTCGCCCAGTCGATGTGGTGCTTCTCGGGGATCTTCGTGGCGGTGAACCCGCCCTCGAGGTTGGTCGCGAACGTGCCCAGCATCAACTTGTTGCCACTCTGAAGCGCATCTCGGGGCATGGTCCCACCGTCCTTCACGCCATCTGTCGAAGTGAATGATCGAGGTGCGGCCGACGCCGGCGCCGCGTCGACGGCGTCGGTCCGCGAGCTGGAGAGATCGGCGCGTCTGGCCTGCCGCGGGTGAGCGCGCTCCAGCGAGGAGCGACAGCCATCGCCCTTAAGCGTCGTCGCCCAGCGCCGATCGCATGAGTTCGGCGATCCTTTCGTAGTGCTGCTCCGAAGCTTTCTCGTGGTACGACGCGTCAAGGACGGTGAACCCGTGGAACGTGTCCGGGAACGTCTCCGACGTGAACGTGGTGCCAGCGGCGGTCAGGGTTCGCTCGAGCTCGGCGATCGCGTCCGGGAGCATGAACGGGTCGTCGGCGGCGTGGCCGAAGTAGTAGCTGGCGTCGGTGCTCGCGGCAACCGTCGCCGGGCTGTCCGGCTTGGAGGTCACGAGATCCGCCCCGTGAAAGGTTGCCACCGCAGCGACCCGCTCGGGCAGGTGCGCGGCGGTCCAGACCGCCATCTGTCCGCTGAAGCAGTAGCCGACGCAGCCGGCCTTACCGAGCCGCGTGGTGGGAAGGTTCGCGAGCGCTTCCAGGTAGTATTCTGCGTCGCTAAGCAGCAATTCCTTCGTGAGGTGCGCGCTCCTGTTCAACAAGGTTGTGAGCTGGTTGGGGTTGCGGGCCGAGAGAGGCGGGTCCAGTGGAGCGCCTTCTCGGTAGGTCATGTTGGGCATCAGGACCGTGTAGCCGGCGTCGGCCACGCGCTGGGCCATCATCTTGAACACCGGGCGGACACCCATCACGTCCGTGTACAAGAGGATTCCCGGCCATGAAGTGGAGCCTGAACCACGTGGGGTGAAGATGTAGCAGTCGGCCACGCCATCGCGCGTGGTCACATCGATCGCGGCCGTCTCCCGCGCGATATGCTTCAGCCGCCGGTTGGTATCGGCGGCAGACTCCGCAGACGAGCTCTCGTCTTCGCCGAAGAAGACGCCGATACCGATCGTCTGGCCGCCGTCGACGACCACTTCGGTGCCCGTGACGTAGGCGGCGTCGTCGGAGGCGAGGAACAGGGCGACCGTCGCCACGTCTTCCGGTTGCCCGACCCTGCCGAGCGGCGACGAGCGGACCTGGTACTGGAGCGGGCTCTTCTTGTCCCGGATGTGTCCCGCGGTGGGAGGGGTCTCGATCAGGCCCGGGATGATGGTGTTGACGCGGATGCCGTGCGGCCCGCCCTCCATCGCTAGATGGGGCGCGAGCGACGAGACCGCACCCTTGGCGGAGCCGTTGGCGCTCAGCGCGACCGCGATGACCCGGCGCGTCATGATGGTGCTGGTGTTGATGACCGAGCCACCTCCGCGCGCGACGAGGTGGGGCCACGCGGCTCGGGTCGGGAAGACCGTGACGTCGAGGGCGTTGCGGAGGTTGAACCTGTAGTCCTCGATGGAACCGGTCATGAAGGGCCCCGCCTTCGTTCCGCCGGCGTTGTTGTAGAGGATGTCGATGCCGCCGAGTTGCGCGACCGACTCCTCGACCCAGGCGGAAGCCTCCTCGTAGGATCCGAGGTCGACCGGCGCCTTGGAGAACATCTTCCCCCCGAGCTCCTCGACCATTCGTGCGGTCTCATCCGCCCCCTTTTTGTCGAGGTCGCACCCTGCGATCGTTGCGCCCTCCTTCGCGAAGAGGAGTGCTGCCGCTCGGCCCTGACCTCCTCCCGTTCCGGTGATCAATGCGATCTTTCCTTCGAGGCGTCCGGTCACGATTCTCGTACCTCTCTGGCGTCGATGCCAATTAGATCCGCAGCGCACTTCTGTGGTGAGATTAAGAGTGCGTGTCGGAGAAGCTTTCGTGCATCCAGCTTCCCGGTGCCGGCGCTGGTGTCGTGGTCATGGCCGCGGCGGTCCGGCACGACGTTCTCACCCGGTCGTTAGTGGCAGTGCGACTGCCCCGGCGCCGGTTCGGCGTTCACCATGCGCATGAAGAGCGGATGGTAGCTGCGACAGATCTCGAGTTCGGTCATCGTCCAGTTGGTCGGATCGACGGCGTAGGTCTGGTAGCTGCCCTCGCAGTTGAGCCCCGGAACCGCCGGGATCCAGTCCTCCTGGAGCCAGATGTCGGGGTCGACTCCAGCGCGCTCGGCCACCTTCCGGACCTCGGGGTCGTCGAGGGCGCACAGGCGGCCCTCGTCGATAACCTTGACGGATTCTCCGCTTACCGTTTCGACGGTCATCGTCGGGAAGTTGAGGTGCACGTGCCAGTGCCCGGTGGGGTGCCCGGCCTTCGCAGCCTCGATCTCCTGGGCGCTGGTGATGATCGAACCGAAGCCGAGGTGGATGATGCCGCTGCGCATCCGCTCGTAGATCCCGCAGATCCAGCCGGACAGGTAGTTCTTCCGCGGGCGGTGGACCTTCGGGTTGGTACCGACTGACACCTCGAAGAGCCACATCAGGCCGGGGCCGGGGTAGCCCGGGTACTGGATGTCCTTCGTCTGGTCGTCCAGCGCGCGGAGCTTGTCGCCGAACTGCCCGCCACCTTCAATGCTGGTGATCTTGCTGTCGCGCACCTGCATCATGATCCGCGGATACGGCCCGATGTGGTTCATCGTCCCCGCGATGACGCCGTTGATGGCGTCCACGCCGGGCTCCTCTGTCATGAAGAGGGGCCTCCCGGCGATGTGGCCGGGCATGTAGCGCTGCATCAGCTCCGGGCTCTGCGGCCACCACTCCGCTGCGCGCGGGCCGTTCCACTCGGTGTGATCGTCGTTGAAGTAGGACTCCGGCAACGGGTAGGAGAGATCGGTCCCCTCCGGATCGGTGATCCGCACCGCCCTCGCGCCCTTGATCGTCCGATCGGTCCAGTCGTCGATCGCCGCGAGGACCTCAGCTGGAATCAGGTGCGCCGGGCTGGCCAGCATCTCCGGGGTGATGAAGGGCATTCGCCCGATCTTCATCTTGGACTCCGCGAGCACCGGCCCGCCGAAGCCCCAAAGCACCTTGTCGTAGACCCCGTCCTTGTCCATCTGGACCCACCGGTCCATGTCCAGGGCGAGTTCCTTTGTCAGCCCGAGGAAGATCTCGATCTCGTCGTGACCGTCGAACCGGCGCTCTGGGCCGCGGTCGACCATCTCGACCTCGTAGTCGCACTCGTACTGGCGCAGGAGCCTCTCGCACGCCTCGATCACCATCGGATCGTGCCAGTTGTCCGCCCGCAGCAGCACCTTCTCGTGGCGCTGCAGATCCCAGGTGACGTGCAGGGCCCCCGGGGTGTACGGGCGCTTGGCCACGGACTCCAGGTAGGGCATCAGGTCGTCCGCCGACTGCACATCGACGTACGCCGGGCATCGGGGCCTGCGGCTGACAGGGTACGCCGGCCCGCCCGGCTGCGTCGACGGGTTCGATGTCATGACGAGTCCTCACTCACTAAGGCAGTTCATTTCATTGTGCACCCGGCCCGCGCCGAGGTGCGCTCGTTACGTCGAGCACTGCTGCAGCACCTGCAATCAGTCGGCCCGGGACGGCCCTGCGGCTCGGATCCTCTGCCCGTTGAGGTGCCGATGAGAAGGAACATGGGTCTCTTGTCGGTACGGGGCAATCCTGACCGGGTGACCGGCGCAGAGCCGGGAAGGAATGAAAGTTTCTGTCGCGCAGCTCGACCGGTGACGACACTCATGGCAGTCACGAACGGCGAGTTCGTGAGCCTGGACGGCCCGGTCACCGGGGTCGCCGGGGGAAGCCGTCGAGGATCCAGTGGCTGCTCGACGCACTCGCCGAGGATCTGCTGCCCCTGCCGTCGACCACTACCCCTGGAGCTGTGAATGCCTGAGTCCGCCGACGACTGGACCGTGAACGTCCTGGCGACCGGGGACGTGTTCCCCGACCTCGAGGACGGCGAAGCGTCGTTCCGTCCCCTCCTGCCGGTCTTCGCCAAGGGCGACATCGTCTACGGGAACTGCGAGGGTGTGTACAGCGATCGGCCGGCGCCCGCCTCGACCCGCATCGTAATGGGCGCGGCCCCCGCCGAGCGGGGTTCGATGTTCGGCCGCGTGGGCTTCGACGTCATGACCCTGGCGAACAACCACGCCATGGATGGTGGTGTCGTCGGGCTCGAGGACACCATGAGCCTGCTCGCCTCGCAGGGGATCGCGACGACCGGTGCGGGCAAAGACCTCGCGGAGGCGACCAAGCCCGCAGTGGTCGAGGCCAACGGTGTCAGGGTGGCCTTCCTCGCGTTCTGCACCTCGTTCCCGGTGGGCTACGACGCAGCGGAGGGGAGAGCCGGGATCGCCGCGGTGCGGATCGGGACCTACTACCGCAACCCCATGCCCTCGTTCTGGGACCCCGGCATCGAGCCCGAGGTCCTGACGGTTCCCTACCCCGAGGACATGCGCACCCTCCACGACGCGATCGACGCCGCGCGTGCCACTGCGGACGTTGTGATCGTCGCCGTTCACCAGGGCACGAACCGGGAGGTCCGCAACGCCTTCGTGCCGCCGTCGAGGACGCACAGCAAGACCTGGCACAACATCGTCCAGGACAACGAGCTCCATCTGGCCAGGGACATCGTGGAGCACGGTGCGGACGCTGTGGTCTGCGCGCAGCATGCCGCGCTCCGTGGAGTCGAGATCCACAGCGGCAAGCCGATCTTCTACGGTATGGGTGCGCTCATCCACCACTTCCACAAGCGCGGCAAGCACACCACAAGCGACCACAAGATCATCGAAGAGTGGGATGTGGAGTACCCGTACTGGGCCTACGACAGTCCCGAGACGCGGATGAGCGGAATCGCGTCCCTCACGTTCTCGTCGAGCGGGGTCGAGGCGGGCTTTATCCCTGCCATGATCATGCCGGACGGCAGCACCGAACCGCTGGCCGACGACGACCCGCGCGCCGATGCGGTCGCGAAGCATATCGAGTCCATGAACTCAGACGAGGGGTTCACCACGCACATCGAGCACAGCACGATCGACGGCTACCGGTTCCTGAAGATCACAAACGCCTCCTAGGTAGGTCTTAGTCCGTCGACCCCCTTGAGCGAGGACCCTCGTGAAAAGGGCTTGATCGGGGAATCACAGATTCCCCGCTGATGCCATTGAACGACAACACTGAGGAAGTGGGCATGAAAGACAATTCGAGTACGAAGGTTTTGGTCGCTGGCGGCGGGATCGGTGGTCTGACAGCTGCGATCGCGCTGCGGAATGCCGGGTTCCAGGTCGAGGTGTTCGAGTCCCAGCCCGAGTTCACTGCTCTTGGAGTCGGGGTGATCATCCAGCCGAACGGGCTCAAGGCACTCCGCTCGATCGGACACGGGATTCGGGAGGGGCTGGACCGGGTCGGGCGGCCGGTGGCCAAGAACGGTCCGCTGCGGCTCGTGGATCCCGACGGCCGGCACCTCGGTGTGCGCAGCGTCGATGAGCTCGACCTGGAGGGCATGTACGGAGAGCCGTCCATCATCGTCCGGCGCCGGCGACTCCACGAACTCCTGGTTGCCGGCCAGCAGGAACAGGCGCTGTACACGGGCAAGTCGATCGTCGGCTTTGAGGACGACGGGCAGCAGGTCACGGCCAAGTTCTCCGACGGCACGACGGCGACCGGCGACGTCCTGATCGGCGCCGACGGCCTCAACTCGGTCGTCCGCCAGCAGCTGATCGGCAAGCACGCCCCGGAGTACACCGGCTGGGGCAACCTGCGCGGCATGGCCACCGGCTTCGAGTTCCCGGAGGGGCAGGAGGAAGGCCTCGCCGTCGTGGACGGTGAGGACCACATCCAGGCCGTCCCCGTCGGGGGTGGCGACATCTACTTCTCGTGCGCGTTCGTCGCGGAGCCCGGGACCTGGCCGAACACCGCCGAGGGAGCCTGGGAAGAGGTCCAGCGGAGGATCCAGGGCTGGTACTTCGTCGAGGACGTCCTGAAGGGCTGCCAGCAGGACACCCTCGTCGCGCGGGAGATCCGCGACCACCTGCCCCGGGACTCGTGGTCGACCGGCCGGGTGACCCTGCTGGGTGACGCGGCCCACGCGATGTCGAACTTCTGGGGCCAGGGCGCCAACAGCGCGATCGAGGACGGCATCGTCCTCGCCCGTGCACTGTCCGCAGCGGACGACGTCGAGTCGGGCCTGCTCTCCTATGAGAAGTCCCGGATCCCGCGCACCAAGCGCCTTCAGGCGGCGTCGCGCCGGGTCGACGGGCACGTCGGTGACTACATGCCCTTCCTCGAATTCGCCTACGGGTACGACGCCGCGACGGTCCCGCTCGAGTCCCCCGAGGCCGTGATCGGTTAAGGGGCTGCCGGTCCGGCCGGTCCGCGGTCACCACGCCCACTCGGAGGCAGCTCACCCGGCGACGCACGCCCACCCGGCGTGCGTCGCCGGGAGCTTCCGCACCGTTCCCCGTGCAGAGCCGCCGACCCCGCACAACCTGCGCTACCTCACGACCAGCGCGACCGGATTGGGCACCTGCTCGACTCGCTGCCTCGTCTGCTCGCGGACGGTGCCTGATGACGACCACACCACCTACCGCCGTCCAGGCGGATGCGGTGTCGCCGGCTGTCGACCCCACCCTGTGCCGCTCGGTGCTCGGGAGCTTCTGCAGCGGACTAACGGGTGATCGCCGCGACCGGCCGGGTGGTGCGCTGAGCATGACGTGCCAGTCGTTCACCTGGCCGTCGCCCGCCAGACCCGGCCACTGCTGTTCCAGCACGGCCGCTATGCCCAGCTGGACACTCCGACGACCGCGGATCCCCCACCGCTGAACGTGAGCTGGCCGACCAGTCCTGAAAGGAGACTCCATGATCGGTCGCTCTCTCCGTGGTGCCCGAGCCGGTACCCGGTACAGCACCTGGTCGGTGCCCGCGTTCGCGGGCGCCAAGACCCTCGTGGTGACGAGCACCAACTTCGAGGACGGATGCCCCCTCCCGCGACCGCACGCCGGGAAGGGCGTCGGTGATGATGTGTCGCCCAGCTTGCACTGGACCGCGCCGCCTACCGGGACGGCGCAGCTGCTGCTTGTTATCGAGGACGTCGACGTCCCCTTGCCACGGCCGCTGACCCACACGGCCGCCGTGCTCCCGCCGCATCGGGACAGCCTCGACATAGGCGAGCTGCGTCCGGGTGCACCGCAGGTGCGGTTCCTGCGGACGGTGCTGGGTCAGGGGTACCACGGTCCCACCCCGCTCCGCGGGCACGGTCCACACCACTACGAGTTCGTGCTGCACGCCCTCGACGCACCCGTGCCCGAGGGCGTGCGGACGTTCCGGGCTCTTCGAGCCTGGATCCCGGGACACGTGCTGGCTCGCGGCAGGATCGTCGGCACCTACGAGCTCTGAGGTCCCCACTCCAGGCCGCGTCCCTTAGGGCCTGTCCTGCGGATCTTGTGCACCACTGACCGTTGCTGATCGAGCCGGGTGAGCGTGCCACGGCCGTTCGCCCGCTGGCGGGCGCCGCCGCTGGAGTTCGGCCAGGTGCTCCTCGGTCAGCTCGCATTCTGAGTAGCAGTCGGCCTCGACCACTTCGTTGTTGGTCCAACCCACGGCGGCCCGCTGACCACAGCTGGGACATGACTCCCAGGTCACCCGCTCGCTCACGTCCGCTTCCCGTTGCCCGACGCCTCCTGTCCTGTCACTGTCCTACCCGCTCCCGAGCGCGTCACCACATCCTCGCTCTATGTCGGCCGCTCAAGGACACCGGTAGCGGTCGCGCCGCACATGATCCGCAGGACAGGCCCTAGTAGTGGGTTGCTGCCCGATGAGTGGCGGGTCGGACGCCCTAGATCGAGCGAACGGGACTCAGCCCGATCATTTCTGAGTGCTGGTCTGTCGGCCGGTGATCCCGAGCCGGCTGGTGCTCCCGAGATACGGGCGGATCTTGTGGGGCCTGGGGCAGGCGGGCTACGAGCCTACCGCTTCACGGGCTTCCGTGGTCACCCTCACCCCTGCACTCACCCGCCCCGCTGGGCTGGTCTGGTCTGGTCTGGTCGAGCATCGCCGCCCGGTGCGTAATGGCTGTCGGTGCGGCAGCGGCGACCGTGCTCACCATGACGACGGCAAGCGCATTCCCAAGGGACTCGCGCTCGGACGGCTTCTACATGTACTGCACGGCGATCGAGCGCACGCCCGGCTACTACTGCACCCCAACCGATGAGAGCGATGCGAGGGGTAGCAGCTGGTGGAACTGGGGTGGCTCAGGGGGACGGCCGCAGCCGACTCCCGCTGCAGCGCCTACGACGGCGACTATTGCACCCCCGCCGCCGGTGACCCCTACGACCACGACCACGATGCCGGCGCCGACTACGACCACGGCGCCCCCCAGGTCGACGGCTCCCCCGCCGACAACGAGCACTACGCCCGCGCCGCCAGCACGACCAGAATCAGTGGAGCCTGTCGCGTCGTTGGCTGTCGTGCCGTGGCCCGTCGAACGGCTGCTACGACCGCACGATCACCGCAGCGCCATCGACTGAGCCCGCCTGATCGAGAGGCCCCTGCCTGCAATGTCTGAGCAGGCAGGGGCCCCACGGGTGATGACTCCGGCTTGCGGTTGTCTCTCCACAGCGGCACCCGCAGAGATTCGCTACCCAACTAGGAGCTGTTTACGAAGTCGGCGAGGCGGGTCGCGTC
>NZ_JBHSQK010000129.1:0-34298 GCF_042658055.1 Pseudonocardia lutea | reverse complement strand
CCTGCGCCGCCCCCCTGCGCCGCCCCTCTGCGCCGCCCCTCTGCGCCTCCGCACCGCGGCCGCGGACCCGGGGACGGGAGATGCGGGGCGGCTCACCAGGACGACTTGGTGACCCGGGCGGCAGCCCGGCGTGCGCGAGCTCGCGGAGCGTCACGCGGGAGACGCCGAACTTCCCGAGGTATCCCCGGAGCCGGACGTGCCGGTTCTCCGAAGGCAGCCGGTACCGGCGGACCTGCACGTCGGGATCGCAGCGGCGCGGGCTGCGCCGGTGCGGGTGCGGGACCCACGGCCGAACCCGGGCTCGAGGCCGGTCAGCTGACATCTGCGGGACACGCGCTCACCCCCGCCCCGCGTGCGGGTACGGCAAGCAGGGCCATCTCCCGCGCGTTGCCGATCGCCACGGCGACCTGACGCTGCTGCTGCGGCGGCAGGCCGCTTCGCCGGTGCCGCGTCGATGGCGATCTCGCACCTCGCGTTGCGCGCCCCGATCTTCCCGCGGTCCGAGACGAAGGTCCGCAACGACGCGGTGTCCTCACGGTCGACCTCGGGGAGCCCCGGCGTGCAGTGGGCGGCTTCTTCCTCGGGGCCCGCACGGACGGGCCGTCAGCGCTCCTCGCGGAACTCGACGTGCCGGCGGACCGCCGGGTCGTACTTGCGCAGCACGAGCCGGTCGGGGTCGTTGCGGCGGTTCTTGCGGGTCACGTAGGTCGTGCCCGTGCCGGCGGTCGAGCGCATCTTCACCACGGGACGCACGGCGGCGGACTTGGCAGCCACGCCACCCTCCTCTCTTACCGATAACGATTGTCACTCACGACAACACGGACCGACCCCGACCTCTTCCCGAGGAGGGCACATACCGCCGCGGCCGGCCCGACGACGTCACGGTCCGCTGCTGCGCGGCGCCTCGCCGCTGGCGACCGACTGCGGGGTTCGGCTCCTCGTTCCCTCCGGGCGCCGGCCCTTCCACCCCGACCGCCTGCACAAGGCGATCGACCAGCTCGGGGGCGTCGTGCGGACCCACCGCCGGATCTGGTTCGCCACCCGGCCCGGCGAGGTCCCGTAGCTGGAGTCCGCCGGCAGCGGGCTGCGCACCGTGCACGCCGGCGAGTGGCTCGCCGGGCGGGAGCCCGCGGCGGCACCCCGGGGGGTAAGGCGACCCCTCAGGCGCGGCGCGCGCCGACGGCCCGGGACGGCGTGGACGACCGATGTCCGGGGCGGCCCCTCAGGCGGAGGGTCATCGTCATGGTCTTCCTGCAGACGATGGTCGACGAGCACCGCAACGCACTCCTGGCCGAGGCCGACCGGCACCGTCTGGCCCACCTCGCCCGGGTCTGGCGCAAGGGCCGCCGCGAGCCGCCGCGTGCCCCGCGGTTCCCCGTGCCCCCGCCGGTGCCGCACGAGAAGTCCGAGGCGTCCGGGACGTCGGGGACGCCTGCGGCGGTGCCGGTCACGGGGCAGTGCCGCGCGGCGTGAGGGGGACGCCCGCGGAACTCGCACGGAATCGTCGGGGGCGCGTGCGAGCATGACGTCCGTGCCACGTCCGGGGGTGGGGATCGGGCTGATCGGTCGGGGGGCCGAGCGGTCCGTCCTCACGGCTGCGCTCGACCGGGCGCGCTCCGGGCGGGGCACGGGCGTCCTGCTGTCCGGGGACGCAGGGGTGGGCAAGTCCCGGCTGATCGCGGAGCTGTCCGCGCAGGCGCGCGACTCGGGCGCGCTGGTGCTGCTCGGGCGGTGCATCGAGACCGCCGGCGTGGAGCTGCCCTACCTGCCGTTCACCGAGATCGTCGGCCGGCTGCTCGCCGAGCACCCGGAGCTCGCCGGGCGGCACCCCGGCCTGCTGCGGCTCGTCCCCGGGGAGTCGGGCGCCGAGCGCGGCGGGCGCGAGCTCGGCCAGCTGCAGGTCTTCGAGGCGCTGCTCTCGGCCCTCGAGACGGTCTCCGGCGCCGGGGCCGGCGCGGGGCCGCCCGTGCTGCTGGTCCTCGAGGACCTGCACTGGGCGGACCGGTCGAGCCGCGACCTGCTGGTCTTCCTGCTGTCCCGGCTCGGCGCGGGGCGGCTGCTCGTCGTGGCCACCTACCGGGCGGACGACCTGCACCGCCGGCACCCGCTGCGGCCGGTGCTCGCCGAGCTGGTGCGGCTGCCCGCCGTCGAGCGGCTGGAGCTCGCGCCGCTGCCCCCGGCGGACGCGCTCGCCCTGGTCACCGCCCTCGCCGGGGACCTCGGGCTGGAGGAGCGCGAGCTGCACCGGCTCGCCCGGCGCAGCGAGGGGAACGCGTTCTTCGCCGAGGAGCTGGTGTCCGCCGCGGGAGGTGGCGGCGGGCTGCCCGAGGCGCTCACGGACGTCCTGCTGGCCCGGTTCGAGCGGCTCCCGGCACCCGCCCGGCAGGTGCTGCGGGTCGCCTCGGTGGCCGGCCGCAGCGTCGCCGACGCCACGCTGGCCGAGGTCAGCGGCCTGGGCACCGCGGAGTTCGAGGAGGCCGTCCGCGAGGCGGTCGCCCACCACGTCCTGGTGCCCGACGAGCGGGGCGACCTCGCCTTCCGGCACGCGCTGCTGCGCGAGGCGGTCTACGGCGACCTGCTGCCCGGCGAGCGTGCGCGGATCCACTCCCGCTACGCCGACCTGCTGGCCGAGCGGCTCGCCCGGCCGGCGCCGCCCGGCCGGCCGTCGCCCGTCGGCACCTCCCCCGCGGCAGCCCTCGCCCACCACGCCCTCGCCGCGCACGACCTGCCCCGCGCGCTCGCCGCGTCCGTGCGGGCGGCCCGCGAGGCGGACCGGGTGGGCGCGCCGGCCGAGGTCCTGCGGCACGCCGAGCGGGCCGTGGAGCTGTGGTCGGCCGTGCCCGGGGCGGAGGCGGTCGCCGGCGCGGACGAGATCACGGTGACCCTGTGGGCGGCCTATGCGGCGAGCGCCACCGGCGACCCCGAGCGCGGCATCGCGCTGAGCAGCCACGCCCTCGAACTGGTCGACGCCACGGCGGACCGCGGGCGCGCCGCCGAGGTCCGGGTCCGGCACGCCATCCGGCTGCTCGAGCGCACCGAGGGGACGCTGGCCGCGGCCGCCGCCGTGCGGGAGGCGATCGACCTCCTCCGGGAGGGGCCGCCCACCGCCGACCTGGCCTGGGCGCACGCCGTCCTGGCCCGCGCGCTGTGGCGGACGGACGACGTGCCGGGTGTGCGGGAGCACGGCGAGGCCGCCCTGCGGATCGCGCGGGAGGCGGCCGCGGCCCTGCGCGCGGGCACCGCCGAGCCGCACGGGGAACACGGCGACGCGGACCCGGAGACGGCGCGCGCCGAGGCGTTGCAGGACGTCGCGGCCGCCGAGGCGGACGCCCTGATCAGCCTGGCGGTCGTCGAGGAGTTCGAGGGCCGCGGCCCGCGCAGCAGGGAGCTGCTGTCCGAGGCGCTGCCGCTCGCGCGCGGGTCCGGGAACATCGGCGTGGAGCTGCGGATCTTCTACAACCGCGGGATGTCGCTGCTGGAGGAGGGCTCGGCCGCCGCGGCGGCCGCCGAGTTCGCCGCGGGCATGCGCCGGGCCACCGAGACCGGGACCACGTGGAGCGGCTACGGCATGGACATGCGGGTCGCCCGGCTGATGAGCGAGTTCATCGCGGGAGACTGGGAGGCCGCCGAGCACACCGCCCGGCTCGGCGGCGCGATGGTCGCGCCGGTCGTCGCCGGCCGGCTCGCGGCCGCGGGGCTGCTCGTCGAGGTCGCGCGCGGGCGGCTCGCGGAGGCCGAGCGGCGGTGGGCCGACCTCGACTCGCGCGAGCAGGAGGACGACCAGGTCGTCCTCCTGCTCGGCGGGGCCGGCGTCGAGGCGGCCCTCTGGCGGGGCGAACCGGCGGTGGCGCTGCGCCGGGCGGAGACCGCGCTCGCCGACCTCGACCGGCTGCTGCCGCACCACATCGCGGCGATCATGCTCGCCGCGCTCGGCCTCGCCGCCGTGCCCGAGGGCGCGCACGAGCCGGCCGAGCGGCTCCTCGGGAGCGCGGAGGAGGCGGCCGAGAAGGGCATCCCCCGGTCGGGCTCCCTCGGCGTCGAGGGGCGGGCGTGGCTGGCCCGGGCGCGCGCCGAACGGGACCGGGTGCGTGGTGAGGCGGACGCGGCGACGTGGACGGGGGTGCTCGAGGCGTTCGGCTACGGCGAGCCGTACCGGGAGGCCGAGGCCCGTGTCCGGCGCGCCGAGGCGCTGCTCGCCGCGGCGGCCCGGGCCGAGGACCGGGCGGGCGCCGCCCGGCTGCGGGAGGAGGCCGTCGCGGATCTCGACGCCGCCGTCGCCACCGCCGAACGGCTCGGTGCGGCTCCCCTGCGCGCGCGGGCCGCGGACGTGCGGGAGCGGGCGGGGTCGCGCCGCGCCCGGAGCGGCCCCGAACCCGCCGCCGAGGAGGCCGGGCCCCTCACCCCGCGGGAGGCCGCCGTCCTGGCGCTGGTGGCCGAGGGGCGCACCAACCGGCAGGTCGGCGAGGTCCTCTACATCAGCGAGAAGACGGTCAGCGTGCACCTGTCCCGGGTCATGGCGAAGCTCGGCGCCGCGGGCCGCACGGACGCGGTGGCGATCGGGTACGAACGGGGACTCATCCCTCCCCGATCTACCGTTCAGTAACTATGGTGTGCGGGGCGCCGGTCACCGCGGACCGGCAGGAGGGACCGCACGCATGTCCACTGACGCAACCACCACGGATCCGACGGCCGTCGGCCCGGGCGGGCGCCCGGACCTCTCGGACGTCGACGGGTTCTGGACCGTGCCCGTCGAGGAACGGGCCGCCGCCTTCGCCTGGCTGCGCACCAACGAGCCGATCCCCTTCTACCCCGAGCCCGCGTTCGGCTACATCGAGCCCGGGCCCGGCTTCCACGCCCTGACCCGGCTGGACGACGTCGTCGAGGCCAGCCGGACCCCGCAGGTCTTCACCTCGGGCGCGGGCTCGACCTCCGTCGTCGACCAGCCGCCGGAGTTCGCCGAGTTCTTCGGCTCGATGATCAACATGGACGATCCCCGGCACGCCCGGCTCCGCCGGATCGTCTCGCGCGGGTTCACCCCGCGCCGGCTCGCCCAGCTCACCGAGGACGTCCAGCGCGCGGCGACCCGGATCGTCGACGACGTGATCGACCGCGGCGAGTGCGACGCGGTCACCGACATCTCCGCCCGGCTGCCGCTGAAGATCGTCTGCGACATGATGGGCATCCCCGAGAGCCAGCACGGCTTCGTGTTCGACCGCACCAACGTGATCCTCGGGGCGCAGGACCCCGAGTACGTGCCGGAGGGCACGGACGTCGTCACGGCCCTGCTCACCGCCGGCGGCGAGCTCGCGGCCCTGATGAAGGAGCTGGGCGCGGCGCGGGAGCAGAACCCGACGGACGACGTCACCTCGGCGCTGGTCAACGCGGAGATCGACGGTGAGCGGCTCACCCCGGACGAGCTCGCCAGCTTCTTCGTCCTGCTGGTGGTCGCCGGCAACGAGACCACCCGCAACGCGATCAGCTGGGGCCTGAAGTTCCTCACGGACAACCCGGACCAGCGGGCCGCCTGGCTCGCGGACCTCGACGGCGTCACGCCCACGGCGATCGACGAGATCGTCCGGCTCGCCTCCCCGGTGATCTACATGCGGCGCACGCTCGCCCGGGACGCGGTGCTGGGCGGCAAGGAGCTCACCGCGGGCGACAAGGTGGCGCTCTTCTACTGGGCCGCGAACCGGGACCCCGCGCACTTCCCCGACCCGGACCGCTTCGACGTCCGGCGCTCGCCGAACCCGCACGTGGGCTTCGGCGGCCCCGGCCCGCACTTCTGCCTGGGCGCGCACCTGGCCCGCCGCGAGATGGCGGTGATGTTCCGCGAGCTGCTCACCCGCGTCCCGGACATCCACGTCACCGGGGAGCCGCAGCGGCTGCGCTCCATGTTCATCAACGGCATCAAGCACCTGCCCGTCGCCTTCGCCGCCGGAGGAGCCCGGTGATCTACCCCGAGGTGCCCGTCGGCGCGGTCCTCACCGGGTCCGCCCGCCGGTACGGCGACCGCGTGGCCGTGCACTACTACGGCCGCGACCTGACCTACGCCCAGCTGCTCGCGCGGGCCTCGGCCTTCGCCCACGCGTTGCGCGAGCAGGGGATCGGCCGGGGCGACGTCGTCGCGATCCACCTGCCGAACTGCCCGCAGTACGCGATCGCGTACTACGGCATCCAGCTCGCCGGGGCGACCTTCACCCCGGCCAATCCGCTGCTGCCGCCCGCGGACCTCGCGGCCCAGCTCGCCGACGCGGGCGCGGTCGCGCTGGTGAGCTGGGAGGCCGCCTACCCGGCCTTCGCCGCGGTGCGCGACCAGACGCGGGTCAAGTTCGCGCTGGTCACGAACCGGGAGCAGGCCGTCGACCCCACCGTGCGGCTCACCCCGCAGGGCGCGACGGACTTCGAGGAGTTCCACGCGCAGGCGCCCACGGAGCCGCCGGTCGTCGAGATCGACGTCCACCGCGACCTCGCCCACCTCGCCTACACTGGCGGCACCACCGGGCGATCGAAGGGCGTGCAGCTGCCGCACCGCAACGTGGTGGTCAACGTCCTGCAGTACGCCTGTGCGGGTTCGGGTGCCCGGCCGGAGCTCGACGGGCACGGCGGCCTCGTGCTCGCGGACCAGGGCCCGCCCGAGGACTTCCCGGTGCGCTTCGGCACCGCGGCGGTCGTCAACATCACGCCCTGGTTCCACGCGATGGGCACCGTCGGCGGGCTCAACATCCCGCTGCTCTCGGGCACCACCAGCGTGCTGCACGAGCGGTTCGACCCGGCCACCTACCTGGCGGACGTCGAGCGGTTCCGGGCGACGTCGATGGGCGGCGCCCCGCCGCTGTTCGCCGCGCTGCTGCGGCACCCGGACTTCGCCACGCGGGACCTCTCCTCGGTCCGCGCGCTCAGCTCGGGCGCCGCACCGCTGCCGGTCGAGCTGATCGAGGCGTTGCAGCGCCGGCTCGGCGAGGAGCTCGTCATCGTCGAGGGCTACGGGCTCACCGAGGTCACGATGGGCGCGACGCAGAACCCGAGCGCGCGCTCCGCGGTCCGCAAGGCCGGGACCGTCGGCCCACCCGTCGCCGACACCGAGATCCGGATCGTCGACGACGAGGGCACCCCGGTGCCGACCGGCACCGAGGGCGAGGTGTGCATCCGCGGCCCGCAGGTCATGATCGGTTACAAGGACCGGCCGGAGGAGACCGCCGCGGCGCTGCGGGACGGCTGGCTGCACACCGGCGACGTCGGCGTGCTCGACGAGGACGGGTACCTGCGGATCGTCGACCGCAAGAAGGACATGCTGCTCTACAAGGGCTACAACGTGTACCCGCGGGAGCTGGAGGAGCTGCTGTTCCGGCAGCCCGGCGTGGTCGGCGCGGCGGTCGTCGGCCGGCCGGACGTGAACGTCGGCGAGCTGCCGGTGGCGTTCGTGGTGGCGCCGGGCCGCACCGAGGCCGAGGCCGTGGAGCTCATGGAGGCGGTGAACGCGCAGGTCCTGCCGTACAAGCGGCTGCGCGAGATCCGGCTGGTCGACGAGATCCCGGTCTCCGCCGCGGGCAAGGTGCTCAAGCGGGAGCTGCGGGAGCGGCTGTAGGGGGTCGTGCCGGCCGACCGGCTGCGGCCGGTCGGCCCAGCTCCCGCTGAGTGCGTGTGGTCGGGCGCGATGGACCCGATCGGGTGAGGCAGGCGGGTGGCGTTAACGGAGGTGTACGACGTCACGATGAACCGGGCGTGACCGTGCTCCCTGCCGCCCCGGCCCGTCACCCCGTACCGGCACCGCGCGCAGCCGGTCGGGAGGCGCCCACGGTCGCCCTTCCGACGGTTCCGCAGCCGCGCACCCCACGGCACGGTGGGGCGTCGGAACGCCGAGCGCAGCCTGGCCGTTCGCGCGTCCCCGGTGGGCACCGGGCACAGCCCGGAGCGCACGACAGGCCCCGCGTTCCCGCGGCGCCCGTGCCGGCGGAGCGGCTGCTGCGACCGGTCCCGACGCACCCTGTCCGGCGGGCGCGCCGGGTCTCCCCGGCCGTGCACGGCGCCGCCGCGGCGGCCTACACGGCGGCCGCCCGGGCGGGCAGCCTGGCGACGCTCGCCGCGATGCTGGTGCTGGGTGGTGCCGTGGCCGCGTCGGCCGACGGCACGGTGCCGAGCGGCCCGGCCGCGACCACGGCGACGACCCTGCAGGATCCCGCCGCAGCGCCGGCGGAGTAGACCTGCCGAGCCGAACCGGGAGGGTCAGGCCGCGACGCCGTCCTGGTTGAGCGGGGTCTTCAGCACGTGGTCGACCAGCCGCATGACGAGCTGGCCGCCGCCGAGCCGGTACCCGAACTCCTCCCAGGTGAGGAGCTCGCGGGAGAGCACCTCACCGACGGGGCCGGGGTACAGCCGGGTGACCCGGAACGCGGCCGCGCGCAGCCGCATCTTCTCGTGATGGTCCATGGGGACGGGACTCATTCCACTCACCTCCGTGGAGGAAGGACGTGCGGGCCGGGCGCGCGCTCAGCGCTGAGTCGCCATCCGTGGTGTTCCATCGTGACCCACCCCGTTGACCGGCGAGTGTCATCGTACCCGAAGAGTGACGAGAGTCTCACTGAGAGCGTACGAACTGTCAGGACGCGACTACCCCACGAGTACATGATCACTCTCTGGGTGATCCATGCCACACCGATGGCGGTACCGCGGGCCCTACGGTCGGCGTCATGAGCACCCGCACGACCGACGTCCTGTGGCGCGACGTCGAGGGCGTCTACGCCGCGATCCTCGCCCACCCGTTCGTCACCGGCCTGACGGACGGCACGCTGCCGCACTCGGCCTTCCGGCACTACATCGTCCAGGACGCCCACTACCTGCGCGGTTACGCCCGCGCGCTCGCCCTCTGTGCCGCCAAGGCCCCGGACGAGGACGACCTCGCCATGTTCTGCGCGCACGCGGGGGGCGCGATCGCCGCCGAGCAGGAGCTGCACGCCGAGCTGCTCGGGAAGCTGGACCTCACCGCCGAGCAGGCGATGGCGCTGCCGGTCGCCCCGGCCACCCAGGCCTACGTGAGCTACCTGCTCGCGACGGCGTACTCGGGTTCCTACGCGGAGGCGGTCGCCGCGGTGCTCCCCTGCTACTGGATCTACGCCAAGGTCGGTGAGCACCTGGTCGAGGCCGGCTCCCCCGACCCGCTCTACGCCCGCTGGATCGGCACGTACGGCGGCGCGGAGTTCCAGGCCGTCGTCGACGCCGCGCTGGCCGCGACCGACCGGATCGGCGGATCGGTCTCCGAGACCGAGCTCGCCCGGATGCGGGCGCACTTCACCACGACCAGCCGCTACGAGTGGATGTTCTGGGAGGGCGGCTACCGCGAGGAGACCTGGCCCGTCTGACCCCGCCGCGCGTGATGGGTGGTGCCGGGGCACCACCTCCCGCGCACGAACGCCTCAGCGCTGGTCGAAGCGGTCCGGGATCAGCAGGTGCAGGACGAAGCCGACGATCGCGACGACGATCGCGCCCCAGAAGCCCGGCCAGAAGCCGTCGACCACGAAGGGCAGCCCGATCCGCGAGGCGAACGTGCCGACCAACCAGAACAGCAGGGCGTTGACGACCAGCCCGAACAGCCCGAGCGTGAGGATGTAGAGCGGGCAGCTCAGGATCTTGATCACGGGCTTGAGGAAGGCGTTGACCAGGCCGAAGAGCAGCGCCACCACGACCAGGGTGCCCACCCGGGCGCCGGTCGTGGTGCCGCCGAGCTCGATGCCGTCGACCAGCCAGGTCGCGACCCACAGCGCGATCGCGACGACGACCACCCGGATGACGAACGCGAGGACCCAGGAGCCCTCGCGCTCGTCCACCCAGCTCACGAGCCCTCCTTGCCGGCGCTCCTCGGCCCCGTTCGCGGCGCTGCGGTGTCGGCCGGAGAGCGCGCAGGCTCGCTCACGAGACCACCGCCTGGGACACGAGCACCCGCAGCTGCGGGCGGATCGGGTAGGTGCTCGACGGCATCAGCTGTGTCATGAACACCACGCTCAGCTCCTCGACGGGGTCGACGTAGAAGGCGGTGCTGGCCAGCCCGCCCCAGCCGTACTCGCCGAGCCCCTGCAGCTGCTTGCCCGCCGCGGGGTCGACGACGACCGAGAACCCCAGCCCGAAGCCCGTGCCCTGGTAGGTGGACTCCGCGAAGATCGGACGGCCGATGGTCTCCAGGTCGGCGCCGCCCGGCAGATGGTTACGCGTGGCGTAGGCGAGGGTGCGCGGACCGAGCAGGCGTACCCCGTCGAGCTCGCCGCCGCGGGCGAGCATCTGGGTGAAGCGGTGGTAGTCGTACAGCGTCGAGGCGAGCCCGCCGCCGCCGGAGAGGAAGGTCGGCTCCCGGGTGATGGCCTCGGCCATCGCGCCGCTGCGGACCAGCCCGCCGCCGGGCTTGGGCACGTACAGCGTGGCCAGCCGCTCGAGGTCCTCCTCGCCGGAGACGTGGAAGCCCGTGTCGGTCATGCCGAGCGGCTCGAAGATCCGCTCGCGGAAGAAGGCCGCGAGCGACATGCCCGAGGCGACCTCGACGACCCGGCCCAGCACGTCCGTCGAGACGCCGTAGTTCCACTCGGTGCCCGGCTGGAACAGCAGCGGCAGGCTCGCCCAGGTGTCGCAGGCGGTGGCGAGGTCGTGCCCGCGCGGCGGGCCGAACTCGTGGCCCTTGCCGCGGTACATCTCGTCGACCGGGTGCGCGTGGTGGAAGCCGTAGGTGAGGCCGGACGTGTGGGTGAGCAGGTGCCACACCCGGACCGGCTCGACGACGGGCTCGGTGCCCGGGTTGAGCGCGGAGCCCGACCGGTAGACCCGGGTGTCGGCGAAGGACGGGATGTACCGCGAGACCGGGTCGGTGAGCTCGAGCGCGCCCTCCTCCCACAGCATCAGCGCGGCGACGGAGGTGATCGGCTTGGTCATCGAGTAGATGCGCCAGAGGGTGTCGTCGGTGACCGGGAGCCCGGCGTCGACGTCCCGCTGCCCGTGGTGCGCGACGTACGCGACCTTGCCGCGGCGCGCGACGGCGACCGACCAGCCGGCGAGCTTGCCGGAGTCGACGTACTTCGCGAAGTGGGTCCCGATCCGGTCCAGCCGCTGTGCGTCGAGCCCGACCTCGCCCGGCTCGACCTCGGTCTTCAGAGCGCTCACGATCTCGACACTACCCACGATCACCGGGCGGGTGTGAGCACCGCGCGGCCGAGCCAGCGGCAGGCCATCAGGGCCAGCTCGAGATCGATCCGGCCCTCGGTGAGTGGCCGGCCGCGCTCCTGCTCGGCGCGGCCCACCCGGTAGCGCACCGAGTTCTTGTGCATGGTCAGCTGCTCCGCCGCAGTGGTGTAGCTGCCGCCCGCGGCGAGGAACACGCGCAGCGTCTCGCGCAGCCGGGCGCGCTGCGGGTCGTCCGCGGCGAGGCCGCCCAGGGTGTCGGCCACCCAGGTGCGCGCGGCGTCGAGATCGGCGCAGAGCAGCGCGACCGCGCCGACGTCGGCGAAGGTCGTCAGCGTCCGGGCGTCCGCGCCGGCGGCGAGGGCCACGGTCTGCGCGCGGACGGCCTGCCGGTGGCTCTCCCGGAACCCGGCCACGCCGCTGCCGGGCTCGCCGACGGCGATCCGCACGGCCGGCCCGCCGTCCTCGGTGAGGGCCTCCGCGGCCCGGGACACCTCGGCCACCGACGAGTCCCGGCCCAGCGGGAGCCAGGCCCAGGTCGTGGCGTGGTCGTAGGCCACGCTGAGCGGGCGGCCGCGGCAGCCGGTCCGCTCGGCCAGCGTCCCGACGAGCCGGGCGACGGCCGCGCCCTCCCCCTCGCCGGACCAGGCGACGAGCGCGAGGTGCCGCCCGCGCAGCCCGTAGCCCAGGGTGGTCTCCAGCGCGTCGAGATCGGCGGGGCCGTCGCCGTCGAGCAGGGCCCGGACCCGGCCCGCCCGCAGCGTGTCCCGGTTGGCGAGCCAGCGCTCGCGCTCCTCCTCGTAGACCTCGGCGACCTGCTGGCAGATCCAGTCCACGTAGCCGAAGGTGTCGCCGACCATCCGCCGCGCGACGCCGAGTGCCACCACCGGGTCCTCCCGGCGCCGGTCGAGCTCGGCGAACATCCAGCGCAGCAGCCGGTCGTGACCCACCCGGTAGGCGCGCAGCAGCGCGTTGACCGGGACCCCGCGCTGGGCGAGCCGGCGCGCGTACTCGAACGCGGCCGACGGCGGTTCCACCCGCTCGGCCGGGATCTCGTGCGCGAGCATGTGCAGGATCGTCTCGACGTTGCCCTCGATCGAGGCGCCGAGCAGCTCGACGATCCGCGGGTCGCCGTCGAGCTCGGCGATCTCGGTGGCCATCAGCTGGCGCAGGTCGAGCGCGATCTCGACGACGCGGCGGCCCAGGGCCACGGCGATCGCCCGCACGCAGCCGCCCACCTGGGCGAGCCCGGCGGGGGAGACGTCCGTCGACGGTGGCGGCACGCCCCCACAGTACGTTCTGCCGAACGTTCGGCAAGTGCCCGCGGGGACGAGCCCGGCCGGGCGGCGCCGGCGCCGTTGCCGGCGACGCGCCCGGCCGGGGGTTCCGCGGCCCCGCTCTCGGAGGTGGTCGGGGTCAGGAGCCCGCCTTCTTCACGGCGTCGGCGATCTCGTCGATGATCACCGCGCCGGACGGGGTGGCGCCGAGGGTCCAGAGGAAGTCGTGCAGCATGCCGTCGAAGCGCTTGAGCGTCACGGGCACGCCGGCCGCCTCGAGCTTGCGGGCGTAGTTCTCGCCCTCGTCGCGCAGCGGGTCGTACTCGGAGGTCGCGACGTAGGCCGGCGGCAGGCCCGAGACGTCCTCGCGGCGGCCGGGGCAGAGGTACTCGCCGTCGTCCGCCTGGGCGCCGAGGTAGTGCGCCCAGAACCACTCCATCGCGCCGCGGGTCAGCAGGTAGCCGTCGGCGTTCTCCTCGTAGGAGGGCGTCGAGAAGTCGAAGTCCGTCACCGGGTAGAGCAGCAGCTGCGCCGCGATCGCGGGCCCGCCGCGGTCCTTCGCCGCCTGGGCCACGGCGGCGGCCAGGTGCCCGCCCGCCGAGTCGCCGGCCACGATCAGCCGGTCCGGGTCGGCGCCCAGGTCGGCGGCGTTCCGCGCGGCCCACTCGGTGGCCGCGTAGCAGTCGTCGAACGCGGCGGGGGCGACGTGCTCGGGCGCCAGCCGGTAGTCGACGGACACGATCACCGCACCGCTGCGGTTGGCGATGCTGCGCAGCGGGCGGTCCACGATCTCGAGGTCGCCGATCACCCAGCCGCCGCCGTGGAAGTACACGACCAGCGGCTTCGGGCCGTCCCCGTCGGGGGTGTAGATCCGCACCGGGATCCGGCCGCCGGGCCCGTCGATGCGCCGCTCGTCGACCGCGATCGGCTCCGGCTCGCCCTGCAGGTCGAGGAAGCCCTTGGCCGCGGCACGGGCCATCGGCACCGTCATCTGCGGGAACGGCGGCATGCCTTGCTCGGCGAGGGCGTCGAGCAGGGTCTGGGCTTCGGGGTGGACGGGCAACGCTGCCTCCTGGGTCCGACGCGGACGGGCGGGGATGTCCCCTGCACCGTGACATCGGTCATGCGGTCGACCTTCGTGCCCGGGGTACGAAACCCACCGCCGTCTTCGTCTCCCCGGCACGTCGATACGCCTGCTTCAGTCGGGGCGGCGGTCTCCGCGGCGGCCGAGGCGGGCCCGGTAGGCCGCCAGCACCTCGCGGGTCTCCTCCGCGGCGAAGACCCCCGCGAACTCGGCGACGCTCCGGTCGGCGCCCTCGGCGAGGCCGGTGTTCTGCCACGTCTCGAACAGCCGCTTCTGGGCCGCGAGCACCGTGCGGGTGTGGCCCGTGACCTTGCCGAGCAGCGCGGCCACGGCGTCGCCGAGCTCGCCCGGCTCGACGACGGCGTTGCACAGGGGGCCGAGCCGGTCGACCGGGTAGAGATCGCCGGTCAGCACGATCTCCTTGGCCAGCGCCAGCCCGACGTGCTGCTGCAGCAGCGCCGCGTCCACCACCGAGGGGATGCCGAGCCTGACCTCGGGCAGCCCGAAGGAGGCCCGGGTGGTCACCACGCGCAGGTCGGCGGCGAGCGCCAGCTCGAAGGCCGCGCCGATGCACGGGCCGTCGACGGCCACCAGTACCGGCACCGGCGCCGTCCGCACGGACCGCAGCAGGTCCCGCAGCCGCGCGAGGAAGGCCTCCGCCTCGGCCACCGACCCGAGCGCCAGGAACTCGTCGACGTGCATGCCGGCCGAGAACACGGGACCGGCGGCGTCGACGACCACGGCACGGGTGTCCGCGCCGAGGTCGAAGGCGGCGTGCAGGTCCCGGAGGTCGCCGGCGGTCAGGGCGTTGCGCGCCTCGGGCCGGTCGAGGGTGACCCGGCGCACCGGGCCGTCGTCGGTGACGTTCACCCGGACATCCTGACCGGCGCGCACGGGCCGGGTGATGATGAGGTCCATGGGGGACCTCCGCGACGACCTGCCGGGCGGCGGCCTGCAGGGCGACCTCGAGGTCCTGCACGCCCTGTTCCGCCGCCGCGACTCGGGCAGCCGGCCGGGCGCGCGGACGGACGGCCACCGCATCGCCCTGGTCGTCGGCGGCGGCGGGATGCGCGGGGCGTACGCGGGCGGGATGGTCTGGGCGCTGGAGCAGGCGGGCCTGGCCCCGGCCTTCGACGTCGCCTACGGAAGCTCGGCCGGCGCGTTCGTCGCGACCGCGCTGCTGCTCGGGCACGGCTACGAAGCCTCCCGGATCTTCCCCGACGACATGGCCACCCGGGCGTTCGTCGACGCCCGGCGGCTGCGCACCCGGCGGCCGATGGTCTCGCTCGACCACCTGATCGACGAGATCCTGGTGCACAGCAAGCCCACGGACTGGGAGGCCCTGCGGGACAGCCCCGCCCCGCTGAAGGTGCTGGTCACGGACGCCGACGACCTGACCCCGCACGCCCTCGGCGGGCTCCCGACCGCGCAGGACTGGCGGCTGGCCATGCGCGCGACCGCGGCCATCCCCCTCCTCACCGGGCCGCCGGTCGAGCTGCACGGGCGGCGCTGGATCGACGGCTCGATCGGCGACCCCCTGCCGGTGGCACGGGCCCTGCGCGACGGCGCCACGCACGTCCTGGTCCTGCTCACCCGGACCGTCCCCGAGCTCCGGCGCTCCGACCCGACCGGCCGCACCCCGTGGTGGGCACGCTCGATCGACCGGATCGCGCCCGGGCTGGGCGCGATGACCCAGGACGTCCGGCGGCACGCCGACAGCCTCGACCTGCTCGCCGACGCCGCCCACCCCGGCCGGTCCGGCAGCCACCTCTTCGCGCTCTCCCCCGAGCGCTCCGCCGGCATCCGCGGGCTGACGATCGACGTCCCGCGCGTCGAGCTCGCCTCGCGGCTCGGCCACGACGCCGCCGCGGCCGTGCTGCGGACGGTCGACCCCGGGCTCGTCCTCTCCCACCAGCCGGGCGACGGCGAGCGCGCGGGCACCGATGAGTTCCTCGGAGCAACCCGGTCCACCCCTCGACGGGCCGGGAGCGACCGGCCTGCGTGAGCCGTGGGTGGGAGGCGCAGCATGGACGGCACAGCCGGTCCGGCCCTCCCCGGGCGCCGCTTCGGCCGGCGGCGTATCGAGATCGCGCCGGGGGACTCGCGCCCGCACGTCGAGGAGGAGTGGCGCGGGGTGCTCGTCGTCCTCGAGGCCGGGGAGATCGAGCTGCGCTGCCACGCCGGCGGGCGCCGGCGCTTCGCGGCGGGGTCGGTGCTCTGGTTCACCGGGCTGAACCTGCGCACGGTGCACAACCCGGGGGCGGTTCCCGCCGTGATCGTCGCGATCTCCCGGGCCGGCGGCGGTGCGGACGGCGGCGCGGGAGTCACGGGTTCGTGACGTCGCGGGACCACGCCGGACACCTGCGGGCGGGAGCATCGACGGCATGACCATCGACCTGACCGCCGCTCAGGCCGAGTCGCGGTCCGCCGCGATCGCCGACCTGCTCGGCGCCCTGGAGGAGCTCGCCGCGGCCTACCGGGGGCTGCCCGACCCCGAACGGGCCGGGAGATGCTGCGCCGACGCGGACCGGATCACCGCCGAGGTCGCGCGGCACCTGTTCACCGCGCGCACCCGGCTGGCGTCGGACTACGGACGGCGCCGGGTCTGACCGGGTCGCGCGCCCGCCCGGCGCCCGAGCGGGCCGCGGGGAAGCAGGCCCGGCCGCGGCAGACCGCGCCGGGCGGGCGGCACACCCGCCCGGTCCGCCGCTCAGCCCGGCCGGCGCGCCACCCGCTCGGCGAACGCCCGGACCCACCGCCGCTGCCAGGGTGTCTCGACGGCCCGCGGCCGGTAGTGCGCCCGGGCCCAGGCCACGGCCTCGGCCCCGGGATGCCCGGCGAGCACCGCCATGCACGCGATCACCGTGCCCGTCCGGCCGGTCCCGCCCGTGCAGCTGACCTCGACCCGCACGCCCGACCGGGCGCGCTCGTAGGCGTCCACGATCGCGGCCGTGGCGCCGTCCCGGTCGCGGGGTACGCGGAAGTCCGGCCACACGATCCAGGCCGCGGGCCAGTCCGGCTCGTCGTCGTGCCCGGGGCGGCCGAGGCAGAGGGAGAACTCGGGCAGCGGCCCCGCCGGCAGGGGGTCGCGGCGGCCCCGTCCGCGGACCGGGGTGCCGTCGGGGAGCAGGACCGCGCCGTCCAGCTGGATCATTCCGTGATAATGCCCCCTCGTGGGATCGAGCGAGGCCCTGGTCGGGGCGTTGCGGGCGGCGGGATGCGTGTTCGCCGAGGAGGAGGCCGAGGTCCTGGCGGGCTCGGCGACCTCCGCGGAGGAGCTGGAGGCGATGCTCGCCCGGCGCGTCGCCGGCGTCCCGCTCGAGCACGTCGTGGGGTGGGCGGAGTTCCGCGGGCTGCGGATCGCCGTCGACGAGGGGGTCTTCGTGCCGCGGCGGCGCACCGAGCTGCTCGTCGCGCAGGGGCTGGCGCTCGCCCCGCCCGACGGCGTGATCGTGGACCTGTGCTGCGGCTCGGGTGCCGTGGCGACCGCCCTCGCCGTCGAGCTGCCCGGCGCGGAGGTGCATGCGGCCGACGTCGACCCCGCGGCGGTGCGCTGCGCCCGGCGGAACCTGGAGCCGCGCGGCGGGCACGTGCACGAGGGCGACCTCGACGCCGCCCTGCCCGCCGACCTGCGCGGGCGGGTCGACGTGCTGCTCGCCAACGCGCCCTACGTGCCCACGACGGAGGTGGCGTTCATGCCGCCCGAGGCACGCGACCACGAGCCGCGCGTCGCGCTCGACGGCGGCGCCGACGGCCTCGACCTGCACCGCCGGATCGCCGCGCTCGCGCCGCGCTGGCTGCGGCCCGGCGGGCACCTGCTGATCGAGACCTCCCGGCGTCAGGCGCCCGGCACCGCGGCGGCGATGGTCGTGCAGGGCATGGGCACCGCGCTGACGCACTCCGCCGAGCTCGACGCCACCGTGGTCGTCGGGGTCACCGCCGGGGCGTCTCGACGACGACGTTCGTCGACTTGATCACCGCGACGGCGAGCGAACCGGGCTGCAGACCGAGCTCCTCGACCGCCTCCCGGCTCATCAGCGACACCACCCGGTGCGGCCCGCACTGCATCTCGACCTGCGCCATGACCTTGTCCGTGACCACCTCGGTCACCAGGCCGACCATGCGGTTGCGCGCGGAGGTGTGCACGTCCGACGGGTCCGGCGCCGCGGTCGCGTGCTCCCGGGTGAACGCCGCCAGCGAGGCCCCGTCGACGACCTTGCGCCGCGAGGCGTCGAGGTGCACCGGGAGGGTGCCGGCGTCGATCCACCGGCGCACCGTGTCGTCGCTGACCCCGAGCAGGCCGGCGACCTCCGAGATCCTGTACTCCGCCACGGCCGGATGTTACGGCCGAGCGGCCCGGCGCGTCCGGCGTGGTCAGGGCACCAGTACCGCGCGGGCGGTCTCGCCGGGTCCGGTGCCGCACCGCGCGAGGAGCGTGCCGTCGGCCGCCCAGATCCCCGAGCGGCCCGCGGTGCGGTCGTAGCCGCCGCCGGTCGGGCCCGCGAAGCTCGCGACCACGACCGGGACGCCGTGGTCGCGGCCGATCCGCCGGGCCCGGTCCTCCTGCACGGCGGCGTCCTCGGGGGTGTCGAGGGCGCCGGCGACGTACGCGTCGATGCCGAGCGCCGCGGTGCGGGCCGCGTGCCCGGGCACGCCGGTGTCGCGGCAGATCGCCAGCCCGAGCCGCCAGCCGTCGACCGCCACGACGGCGGGCTCGGTGCCGGGCGTGAAGTGCCCGGGCTCCGCGCCGCCCAGGCACATCTTGCGGTAGGCGATCCGGGCGCCCGTGCCGTCGACGGCCAGCACGCCGAGGGAGCGGCCCCCGCCCGCGAGGGGCAGCGGGGCGCCGGCGAGGGCGAGCGCACCGGCATCCGCACAGGCTTCGACCAGCGGCGCGAGCCGGGGGTCCGCGGGGTCGAGGGCGGGTGCGTCGAGCTCGTAGCCGGTCAGCGACAGCTCCGGGAACACCACGACACGTGCCCCGGCCCGGCGGACCGCGTCGGCGTGGGCGCGGGCGTTGGCCGCGACGTCCCGGGCGGTGCAGGGCGGTTGGGCGGCGACGACGGTCAGGGGCAGCCTCGGAGGCACGGCCGCACGCTATCCGGTCGGGCGCCGGAGCCGATCACTGGCAGGATCGTGCGGGTGCGCTGGACCACGCGGAGGTGCCGGACGAGGCCCTGATGGCGCTGTCCCTCACCGGCGACCCGCTGCCGGCGGGGACGGTGCGGTACGCCGCCCGCCTTCGGCGTTGAGAACGGCCCCTGACCCGCGTGTCCGCTGGTCAGGGGCCGTACCCCGAGGGTGTGGCAGGTGAAGGATTCGAACCTTCGTAGGCTAAGCCGACGGATTTACAGTCCGCTCCCTTTGGCCACTCGGGCAACCTGCCGGGGTGCCGTCGGCCTCGCCGACGTGCAGGGAGAAGGATACGACAGCGAGATCCGGCCTCCACGAGGGGGGCCGTCAGCGAGGAGGAGCCCATGGCCGACCCGTCGTTCGACGTGGTGAGCAAGGTCGATCGGCAGGAGGTCGACAACGCCCTCAACCAGGCCGCGAAGGAGCTCTCCCAGCGCTTCGACTTCCGGGGCACCGGGACCTCGATCAGCTGGGCCGGCGAGGAGGCGATCAGCCTCGAGTCGGAGACCGAGGAGCGGTTGAAGGCCGCGGTGGACGTCTTCAAGGAGAAGCTGATCAAGCGGAACATCTCGCTGAAGGCGTTCGAGGTGGGCGAGCCCGCGCAGTCCGGCAGGACCTACAAGGTCACCGGCAAGATATTGCAGGGCATCGCCTCGGACAAGGCCAAGGAGATCAGCAAGACCATCCGGGACGAGAAGCTCAAGGGCGTGCAGGCCCAGATCCAGGGCGACCAGCTGCGGGTCTCGGGCAAGAAGAAGGACGACCTCCAGGCCGTCATCGCCCTGCTCAAGAGCAAGGACTTCGGCATCGCCCTGCAGTTCACCAACTACCGCTGAGCCGCGCGGACCGGCGCGGACCGGCGCGGACCGGCGCCGACCGGCGAGGACAGGTCAGGAGGCCGCACCCGCTCGCGTTCGCGACCCCGAGGATCAGGACCGCGGCGACGCGGTGCCGGAGGCAGGGTGCTCCGACTCACGCCGGGTGAGCACCACGGG
This sequence comes from Pseudonocardia lutea, assembly GCF_042658055.1. NCBI lineage: Bacteria > Bacillati > Actinomycetota > Actinomycetes > Pseudonocardiales > Pseudonocardiaceae > Pseudonocardia > Pseudonocardia lutea. The sequence continues at coordinate 14,652 of NZ_JBHSQK010000129.1, read as the reverse complement.
GTCGTCCTCGGTGACGGCGACCGTGTGCTCCGAGTGGGCCGTGCGTGAGCCGTCGGCCGACCGGATGGTCCACCCGTCCGGGTCGTGGACGATCCGGTCGGTCGTGCGGGCGAACCAGGGCTCGAGCGCGAGGGTCAGGCCCGGGCGGAGCCTCAGGCCGCGGCCCGCCCGGCCCGCGTTGGGGACGTGCGGATCCTCGTGCATGGTCCGGCCGATGCCGTGCCCGCCGAACTCGGTGTTGACCGGATAGCCGTGGTCCCGGGCCACGGCGCCGATCGCCGCCGAGAGGTCGCCCAGCCGGTTGCCCGGACGCGCCACCGCGATCGCCGCCTCCAACGCCTCCTCGGTCGCGCGGACGAGCCGCAGGTCCTCCTCGGCGGGGGTCCCGACGACGACCGTGCGCGCCGAGTCGGCCGCCCAGCCGTCGATGCTGATCGCGATGTCCGCGGTGAGCACGTCCCCGTCGCGCAGCGTGTAGTCGTGGGGCAGGCCGTGCAGGACGGCGTCGTTGACCGCCAGGCAGAGGACGTTGCGGAACGGTCCGCGGCCGAAGGAGGGCGCGTAGTCCCAGTAGCACGACTCGGCCCCGCGCCGGGCGATCATGCCGCGCGCGTGGTGCTCCAGGTCCAGGAGGTTGACGCCCACGTCGGCGAGCCGGCCGACCTCGGAGAGCACCTCGGCGACGAACCGCCCGGCCACGTGCATGCGGTCGATCTCCGCAGGCGTCTTGAGTTCGATCACGAGCACCTCACGTCGCGCACCGGTATAGTTATACCGGATCGTAGCAGACGTCGGTATAGAAATACCGGTCGGGGCGACGGCGGCGACCGGCCGTCCGCGCGGTCGCCGACCGCGCTCAGCGCCGTCCGGCCGTCATTCCGCGGCCCGCCCCGGGAGCCGGCCCGGGTCGGCCCCGGGGCCGGGGGTGGCGACGACCTCGGCGATCCCGGGCGACCCGCCGCACCCCTCGCACGTGGTCTCGAGGTGGACCACGCCCTCGCAGCCGGCGTGCCGGAAGACGATCGGCGGGCCCTCCGGCGCGGCCCACCGGTCACCCCACTCGGTGAGCGCCACGATCACCGCACCGAGCTCGCGGCCCTTCTCGGTGAGCGCGTACTCACCCTCGCGCGGCTCCATCAGCCCGGCGGCCACGAAGCCCTCGAGCCGCTTGGCCAGGACGTTCGGTGCGATGCCGAGCCGGCGCTCGAAGTCCGAGAAGCGCGTCGTGCCGGCGAAGACGGCGTTGCGGACGATCAGCAGGCTCCAGCGCTCCCCCACCAGCTCGAGGGCACGCGCCGCCGAACAGTTCTCGCGCTCGTACAGCCGTCCCAGCACGGGTCCGAGGATAGCCGGATTCCGCTTGCGTGATGCAAGCCCCGCCCACTACGGTGACTTGCGTCACGCAAGTCGATGACACGCACGGGGAGCGACACGGAGGAGATGGGGACGATGGCACTTCCGCAGGTGGTCTCGCGGGACGAGTGGCTGGCCGCGCGCCGGGCGCTGTTGTTGCGCGAGAAGGAACTGACGCGGGCCCGGGACGTACTGGCCGCCGACCGGCGGCGGCTGCCGATGGTGCGGGTCGAGGAGGACTACCGGTTCACCGGGCCGGACGGCGAGGTCGGGTTGCGCGACCTGTTCGCGGGCCGCCGGCAGCTGGTCCTGCAGCACTTCATGTACGACCCCGCCTGGGACGAGCCCTGCCGCAGCTGCAGCGCGATGGCGGCCGAGACGGGCGAGGGCGTGCGCGAGCACCTCGGCCGGCGGGACACGGCCTTCGCCGCGGTGTCCCGGGCGCCCTACCCGAGGCTGCAGGAGGTCCGGGAGGCGCGGGGCTGGACCTTCGCCTGGTACTCGTCGTACGGCAGCACGTTCAACTACGACTTCCACGTCACGCTCGACCCGGCCGTGGTCCCGCCGAGCTACAACTTCCGGGACGCCGAGGAGCTGACCGCCGCCGGCCAGGCGTGGCTGACCGACTACGTCGGCGAGCAGCCGGGGATCAGCACGTTCCTGCGCGACGGCGACGAGGTCTTCCACACGTGGTCGGCCTACGGCCGCGGGGTGGAGGAGATGATGCACGGCTACCACCTCCTCGACCTGACGGCGCTGGGCCGGCAGGAGGACTGGGAGGAGCCGAAGGGGCGGGCGCCGGTCGCGCACGCCGCCGACCCGGGCTTCACGACCTGACCCGGGGTCCCGGGCCAGGGCCGTTCGGCCGGTACCGCCTGCCGTTCGGGCGCTCCTACGATCGCCCGGTGCGGCTGCTGGAGCGCGACCATCCGTTGGCGGTGGTGCGCGACCGGGCGGCGCGGGCGGCGGAGGAGGGCGGCCGGCTGGTGCTGCTCGCCGGCGAGGCCGGGATCGGCAAGACGGTCCTGCTGCGCGCCCTCGCCGAGGAGCTGCCCCGCGAGCAGGTGCTGTGGGGGATGTGCGACGCGCTGTCCACCCCGCGGCCGCTCGGCCCGCTCCGGGACGTCGCGAACGCGCTCGGGCCGGCGGTGCGCGCGCTGCTCGCCGACGGGGCACCGCCGCACGAGCTGTTCGCAGCGGTGCTCGAGGCGCTGCGGGCCCGTCCGCGGGTGCTGGTGATCGAGGACCTCCACTGGGCGGACGAGGCCACCGCGGACCTCGTCCGCTACCTCGGCCGGCGCATCTCCTCGCTGCCGCTGCTCCTGGTGCTCTCCTACCGTGACGGGCCGGCCGCCGACCACCCGCTCGTCCCGGTGGTGGGCGACCTGGTCTCGCTGCCGGACACCCGTCGCGTGCAGCTCGCGCCGCTCAGCCGCGGCGCGGTGGAGACGCTGTGCGCCGGCAGCGGTCTCGACGCGGCGGAGGTGCACCGGCGCACGGCGGGCAACCCGTTCTTCGTCAGCCAGATCGTGGCCCAGCCGGAGTCCCGGCTGCCGGCGAGCGTGCGCGAGGCCGTGCTCGCCCGGGCGGCGGTGCTCGACCCGGACCACCGCCGCCACCTGGAGCTGCTCTCGTGCACGCCGGAGCCGGTCGGCGGCGCGCTGCTGGCCGCGCTGGGGGTGCCGCCGGGCACCGCCGAGGCGCTCGTCGGCACCGGGCTCGTCGACCGCCACGGCGACGGGCTGGCCTTCCGGCACGAGATCGCCCGCTCGGCGGTGCTCGACGCCGCGCCGGGGCCCGCCCGCGACCGGCACGCCGCCATGATCGCCGCGCTGGAGGCGACCGGCGGCGAGGCCAGCGTCCTCGCCCACCACGCCGCGGCGGCGGGTGACGTTCCCCGGGTCCTGCGGCACGCGCCGGTCGCCGCGGCCGAGGCGGCCCGCTCGGGCGCCCACCGCGAGGCCGTCGAGCTGTACCGGCTCGCCCTCGGCGCCACCGTCGAGGACGACCGGGCGACCCGGGCCGGGCTCCTGGAGGCCCTCGGGACCGAGCTGTACCTCACCGACCGGCTCGCGGAGTCGATCGACGTGCTCACCCGGGCGGTCGCGCTGCGGCGTGAGCTGGGCGACGCGGTCGCCGTCGGCGCCCTGCACCGGATCATCTCCGACTACGCCTGGTACCACGGCGACGGCGCCGCCGCGGCCGAGCACGACCGTGCGGCGCGCGAGATCCTCGCCGGCGCCGACGACCTCCGCGAGTGGGGGTTCGCCCTGGCCAACCACGCCTACCTGGCCGCCCACCGCGGCGACGGGCCCGGGGCCGCCCGGTCCGGGGAGGACGCGCAGCGGATCGCCGCCGAGCTCGCCGATCCCGCCCTGCACGGCACCGCCGCCATCGGGCTGTCCATCGCCCGCCTGCTCGGCGGGGACGTCGCCGCCCGTGCCGATCTCCTCGACGCGAGCGCCACCGGGATCCGGGCGCGGCTCGACGAGCTCGCGACCGCGCCGGTGAGCAACCTGGCGCACCTCGACGTCGAGCAGGGCCGGTTCGCCGAGGCGGACGCGGTACTGGCCGAGGCCCTCGCGCTGAGCGAGCGGCTCGACGTGCAGATCTGCACGATGTGGCAGCGCGGCGTCCGGGCCCGGCTGCGGCTGCTGCAGGGCCGGTGGGCCGAGGCCGAGGAGGACGCGCGCGCGGTCCTCGACCGGGGTGAGATGCCGCTCGGCCGGCTGTGGCCGCGCCTGGTGCTGGGTGTGCTGGCCGCGCGCCGCAGCGCACCCCGGGAGAACCCGGACCTCGACGTCGGCTGGCGGATCGCCACCGGGCTCGACGCGCCCGGCGTCCTCGCCGCGGCGGTGGCGGCGCTGGCCGAGCAGTCCTGGCTGCTGCGCCGGCCCGACACGAGGCTCGCCGAGCCGGTCGTCGCCCGGCTGCTCGCCCCGCCCTTCAGCGGCAGGCGTGAGGCGCTCGCGCCGGTGCGGCGATGGTCGGCACGGTTGGTCGCGGCGGGCCTCCCGCCACTGCCCCCGTTGCCCGACGGGCCGGACGAGCCGGGCGCGACGGACGGTCCGGCCGACGGCGCGTGGCCCGGGCGTGAGCGCGCGCGGCCCTACGAGCACGCCCTCGCCCGCTGGGACACCGGCACGGCCGGGGACCTCCTCGCCGCCCTCCCCGTGCTCGACGAGCTGGGCGCGGCGGCCGTCGCGGCCCGCTTCCGCGCCCGGCTGCGCGAGCTGGGCGTGCACGGGATCCCCCGGGGCCCGGCCCCCGCCACCCGCGCCAACCCGCAGGGCCTCACGACCCGGCAGCTCGACGTCCTGGGGCTGCTCGCCGAAGGGTTGAGCAACGCCGACATCGCCGCCCGCCTGGTGATCTCGCCGAAGACCGCCGACCATCACGTGTCGGCGGTCCTGGCGAAACTGGGGGTGCGCTCGCGCGGCGAGGCCGCGGCGGCCGCGCACCGGATGGGCGTGCGCGCCTGACCGTCAGGCCTCGGCGGTGCGGGGCCCGAACTCCGAGGCCACCTCGACGACGAGGTCGGCGGGGAAGCCGCCGCGGCGGGCGTGCTCCCGCACGGTCTCCGCGTCGTCGGTCTCGTGCAGGCAGTAGATCTTGTCGCCCGCGACGTAGCTGCGGTGCCAGGTGTAGGCCACGCCGAGGCCCTCGACCACGCCGTTGGACGTGCAGGCGATCTCGCGGAGCTGCTCGGGCGTGAGACCCGCGGCGCCGGGGACGGTGCGCTCGATCAGGAAGGTGGGCATCGTGTTCTCCTCGTCTCGACCGGTGCGGGAACCTCCCGCTGACCTGGGAGAACGGTAGGTCCGGCCGGCCGGGGTGCGCGTCGGGAGAACCACCCATTCCCGCGCCCGCGCCTCCCTATCCCGGCCCGGGCACCTCCGCCGGCACGCCGTCGTCGAGGCCGGTCAGGGCGAGGACCCGCGCGACGGGACCGGTCCCGGGGCTCTCGATCCGGAGCCCCACACCGCGGGTGCGGGCCTCCTCGGTGAGGTCGAGGAGCATGCCGATGCCGGCGCTGGGCAGGTAGCCGACCTCGGTGAGGTCGAGGACCACGGACCCGGCGGGGGCGGCCGGGGCGAGCGCCGCCGCGAGCGGCCCACGGACCACCTCGATGCCACTGAGGTCGAGGTCGCCGTGCAGGGCGAGCCGCAGGCCGGAGCCCTGCCGATGGACCGTGAGGGCCGCCGGCACCCGGGCGGCCGGGGCCGCGGCGGCCGGGGCGACCGGCAGCGGCTCGGAGTCCCGCACGTCCGGGTCCAGCCGGAACGTGACGACGGTGCCTTCCTCGTGCCGGCCGATCTCGACCTCGCCCGCGAGGGCCCGGATGAGGTCGATGCCGCGGCCGCGGAACCCCTTGTCCGCCGGCTCCGGGCGCCAGTGGCCGCGGTCGCGGACCGCGACCCGGATCCCGCCGTCGGACTCGAGCTCGAGGGAGATGTCGAAGTCCTCGGGCGTGCTCCGCCGGTAGGCGTGGTCGACCGAGTTGGCGGCGGCCTCGCCGAGCGCGAGCTGCAGGTCCTCGAGCAGCACCTTCGGCAGCGCCGCCTCCTCCGCCCAGGCCCGGACGTCGGCGCGCATCCGGCGCAGGACCTCCGGGGCGGCGGGGTAGCGGGCGTGCAGCGGGGCCGGCAGCAGCCGCACCGCGACCAGCGCGATGTCGTCCGCGTGCCCGTGCTGCTCCACGACCTCCTCGAGCAGGTGGTCGACCAGCGCGTCCGGGCCCTCCCCCGCGCGCCGGGCGGCCGCGTCCGCCAGCCGGGCCAGGCCCTCGTCGACGATCTCGCCGCGCCGCTCGACCAGCCCGTCGGTGTACAGCAGCAGGGTGGTGCCCGGCCGGATGGTGGTCGAGCCCTCGGTGAACGGCTCGCGGTCGGGCAGCCCGAGCACCGGGCCGCGGGTGTCGTCGAGGTAGCGCGCGCCCTCCCGGTCGACCAGCAGCGGCGGCAGGTGACCGGCTCTGGCCCAGCGCAGCGTCCCGGAGGCCCGGTCGAGCAGCAGGCAGGCCGCCGTCGACGCGCGCGCACCCGGGATCCACGACACGTGCGCGTCGAGGATCTCCAGGGCGGCGGCCGGCGGGTTGCCCTGCCGGAGGGCACCGGAGAGCGCCACCCGCAGCTGCCCCATCACCCCCGCCGCGGCCGGCCCCTGCCCGACGACGTCGCCGACGGACAGCGCGATCCCGTCGTCGTCGACGGCGAACACGTCGTACCAGTCGCCGCCGGCCTGAACCCCCGCCGCGCCGGGCCGGTACCGGGTCGCGGTGCGGATCCGGCTGAACCGGGGCGGCTCCGCGGGCAGCAGGCTGCGCTGCAGGACCGCGGCGATCTCGTGCTCCGCCTCGTGCAGCCGGGCCCGGTCGAGCGCCTGCGCGCACTGCTCGGCGACGGTGAGCAGCCCGGCCCGGGCCTCGTCGGACAGCTCCGGCCCGGCGTCGGGGAACCGCAGCCCGAGCACGCCGAGCGGGGTGCCGCCGAGCGAGAGCGGCACGGCGACCTGGTCGGGCAGCTCGCCGCCCTCCTCGAGCTGGCGGTCGGACCAGGCGAGGGTGGAGCGGGTGCCCACCCACACCGGCTCGCCGGTGCGGGCGGCGTACGCCAGCGGGCGCGGCACGTCCGCGGCCAGCCAGCGCGTCCGCGTCGGCGGGAAGGCGGCGAGCACCTCCAGCTGCTCACCCCGGCGCACCGCGACGACCGCGGAGGACGCCCCGATCTCCTCGGCGTGCCCGAGGATCACCTCGGCGACCTCGGCCGGCCGCGCCGCACCGGACAGCGCCGAGACGACCCGGCTGAACTTCTCGGCGGCCAGCCGGGCGTCGCTCTCGGCGGCCAGCAGCTCGGCGCGCTGCAGCGCCTGCGCGCTCTGCTCGGCCAGTGACACCGCGGCCGCCCGCTCGGTCGCGGCCAGCCGCCGCGGCTCGACGAACCCGAGCGCCACCACGCCGATGCACCGCCCCGCCACCAGCAGCGGGACGGCCGCGACCCCGGAGTAGCCGTACTCCTCGCGGACCAGCCGGTGCAGGTGCGGGTAGTCGCGCTCCCAGTCCTCGGGCCGCTCCACCCACACCGGTGCCCGACGGTGCAGCGCGTCGACGACGGGGGCGCGGGCGTCGTCCGGCACGGTCGCCCAGTCCCGCTGCACCGCGGGCGGCCAGCCGACGGAGTGCAGCGCCTCGAGCGTGCCCGGGCCGCGCACCTCCCACAGCGCCACGGACTGGGTCTTGAGCAGTTGGGCGAACTGCGCGACCGCGGTCTCCGCCACCCGGACCGGGGTCGCCGCCGCCGACAGGGCGGCGGTCGCCTCCTGCAGCAGCGTGAGCCGGTGGCTGGTGTCCCGCTCGCTCTCGAAGAGCTGCGCGTTGTCGATCGCGGTGGCCGCGCGCCGGCCGATCTCCTGCAGCAGGGCCAGGTCCAGCGCGTCCTGCGGTGCCGACGCGCCCGTGCGGGCCGTGGCGAGCAGCCCGCCGACCCGCCCGCGCGCGACCAGGGGCACCAGCGAGACGCTGCGCAGGTCGAGCCGGCGGCGCACCTGCTGCTGCTCGGGATCGCCGGAGGAGGCGCGGATGTAGCTCTCGTCGACCTCCGCGGTGGCCGGGCGGCCGTCGGCGAGCACCTCCGCCGCCCAGCGGGTGGCGGCGCCGAGCCGGGCGAGGTCGGCCTCGCGGGCGGGGTCGCGGGCCGCCAGCGCGGCCACCCGGGGCTCGCCCCCGTCGTCGACGACGATGAGCCGGGCGAGGTCGGCGACCCCCTCGTCGACGAGCGCGCGGACCAGCACCTCCCGCCGGCCGGCGACGCCGCTCTCCCGGTCCATCGCGCCGCCCAGCACGCCGAGCACCCGCTGCCGCTCCTGCTCGCGGTACCGGTCGTCGATGTCCAGGCAGCCGCCGACGTACCCGCGCTCCTCGGCGGCCGGACCCAGCGGGGCACCGCGGTCGAGCACCCAGCGGTACCGGCCGTCCGCCCGCCGGAGCCGGTACTCCGCCTCGAACACCCCGCCCGCGGCCGCGGCGCGGCGCTCGTCGTACCCGGCCAGGTCGTCCGGGTGGACCCGGGACCGCCAGCCGGCGCCCAGGTCCGCCACCCCGCCGCCGGTGTACTCCCGCCACGCCTTGTTGACGAAGACGCGGCCGCCGTCGGGGCCGTCGGCCCAGATCAGCGCCGGTGTGGCGTCGGCGAGGGCGCGGAAGCGCCGCTCGGCGTCCGCCCGGGCCCGGCCCAGCCGCAGGTGCCCGTCGACCCGGGCCAGCAGCTCGCGGGCGGCGAAGGGCTTGGTCAGGTAGTCGTCCGCGCCGACGGCGAGGCCCTCGACGGCCGCCTCCTGCCCCGCCCGCGCCGAGAGCAGCAGCACCGGGACGCGGGCGGTCCGCGGGTCGGCCCGCAGCGCGCCCAGCAGCGCCATCCCGTCGAGCTCGGGCATCATCACGTCGGAGACGACCAGGTCCGGCGGGTCCGCGAGCGCCGCCTCGAGCGCGGCGCGGCCGTCGCCCACCAGCTGCACCTCGTACCGGGGCGCGAGCAGGCGGTGCAGGTAGTCGCGCATGTCGGCGTTGTCGTCGGCGACCAGCACCCGGGCGTCGGCGGCCGACGGGGCCGGGGCCGGCCCGTCCGTCCCCTCCGGTCCGCTCGGCAACCAGCGGAGGGCCTCGGCGACGAACGGCTCCACCGCGGGGGACGACGAGGCGGGCGGCGCCTCCTCGGGTGCCGCCGCGACGCGGTCGGCGGGCAGGTGCGCCGCGCCCAGGGGGACGGTGACGGTGAACGTGGTGCCGACGTCGAGGGCGCTCTCCGCGCCGACCGTGCCGCCGTGCAGGGCGGCCAGCTCACGCACCATCGCCAGCCCGATGCCGCTGCCCTCGGCCGAACGCGACCGGGTGCCGGAGATCCGGTGGAAGCGCTCGAACAGCCGCGGCATCTCCTCGGCCGGGATGCCGACGCCGGTGTCCGAGACGGTGAGCACGGCGGCCCCGTCGACCTCCCGGAGCCGGACCGTGATCGCACCCTCGAAGGTGAACTTGAGGGCGTTGGACAGCAGGTTGAGGACGACCTTCTCCCAGCTGTCCCGGTCGACGTGCACCGGCCGGGACAGCGGCGGGCAGTCGATCACGAGCTCGAGCCCGGCGTGCTCGATCGCGGAGCGGAACGCCCCGGCCAGCTCGGCGGTGAAGACCGCGAGGTCCAGCGGCTCGAAGCGGGCCTCGATCCGGCCCGCCTGCAGCCGGGAGTAGTCGAGCAGGCTGTTGACCAGCTTGGCCAGCCGCAACCCGTTGCGGTGGATCACGTCGAGCTCGGTGCGCAGCCGGTCGGGGGCGATCCCGTCGGCCGACCGCAGCTCCTCGACCGGCCCCATGATCAGGGTGAGCGGGGTGCGGAACTCGTGGCTGACGTTGGAGAAGAAGTCCGTCTTGGCGCGGTCGAGCTCGGCGAGCGCCTCGGCCCGGTGCCGCTCGGTCTCGTAGGCGCGCGCGTTGAGCAGCCCGGAGGCGATCTGCGCGACCAGCAGCTCGACGAAGCCGCGGTACCCCTCGTCGTAGCGGCGGTAGGGGTTGAGCCCCACGACCACGAACCCGGCCACCGCGTCGTCGGTGCCGAGCGGCACCACCGCGGCCTCGGCCGGCGGGCGGCCCCACGCCCCCGAGGGCAGGGCGGGGAACCGCGTGCCGAGGTCACCGACGAGCACGGTGCGGCCCGCCCGGACCTCCCCGACCGGCCACGGCCCGTCCGGCCCGAGCCGCTCCGGCGCGGCGGGGGCGCCCGCCTCGATGCCCGCGGCGCGGGCCAGCCGGGCCTCGCCCTCGTCGTCGAACAGGTAGACCAGGGAGAACGGCAGGTCGCGGGTGCTGGCGCCGAGCAGCTCACCGGCCGCGTCGAGCACCGCGCGCTCGGTGCGGGCCGTGGTGACCGCGCTGGACAGTGCGCGCAGGATCGACATCCGGCGCTCGGCGAGGACGCGGTCGGTGTTCTCGGTGACGACGCACAGGAAGCCCGGGATGGCGCCGGTGTCGTCGGCGAGCGGGCTGTAGGAGAACGTGTGGTAGGTCTCCTCGGGGTAGCCGGACCGCTCGAGGATCAGCAGGAGGTCCTCGTCCCAGGTCGCCTCGCCGGTCTCCAGCACGGACGCGATGCGCGGGCCGATGTCCTCCCAGATCTCCGCCCACACCTCGCGGGCCGGCCGCCCGATCGCCCACGGGTGCTTGGCCCGCAGCGTGTCCCGCTGGTAGGCGTCGTTGTAGAAGAAGGCGAGCTCCGGACCCCAGCCCATCCACATGGAGAAGCGGGAGCCCAGCAGGATCCGGACCACGTTGCGCAGCGCGGACGGCCAGGTCTCCGGCGGGCCGACGGAGGTCGCGGCCCAGTCCCAGCCGGCCATGATCCGGCCCAGCTCGCCGCCGCGGGCGAAGACGCTCTCCTCCGCGATCGGCGCGCCCACCGTCTCGCCGGGCCGGGTCATGGAGGCTCCGTTCCGACGAGAGGACCTGTCCGGGAACCGCAGCGTAACCGGACCGGCGGACGCGGCGCGCGGCTCCGGCCGGCCGTGTGTCGAGTTCGCGTCCGCACGTGTGGACGTGCGGAGAGCGGGTATCTCGCGTCGCCGGGTGGCCCTCGCCCCGGGCTACGAGCAGGTCGGGGCGGGCAGGTCACGGCGGGCAGGTCACGGCGGGCAGGTCACAGCGCGGGAGAGGAGCGGCCGTGCCGAACGGGGACGAATGGCGGGCCCTCGCGGCCGTCACGGGGGCGAACCGGGGCGTCGACCCGCGGGCCGAGCTGGTCGGCGCGGGCGTGATCCTGGTGGTGGCCGTGGCCCTCGCGGTGGCCGGGCTGCTCGCGCTGAACATCGGGCTCCTGGTGGCGGCCGTCGTCGTCGGCACCGCGGGCGCGATCTGGTGGGGCGAGGCGCGGCGCCGGCCGCACGGACGGCAGGGCGGGCGACCGGGCGGTCGGTGACCGCGTTTGCGATCGCCCGGGTGAGGAACCCCCCGGACGGTCCGAACCGGACCGCCTGGGCCGAGCGAGGAGGCAACCGTGACCGAGCCGCGCGACGAGCGCACCGCCGAGGACGAGCCGGTGCGTCCCTTCCCCGAGCAGGAGGACCCGGAGGCCCTCGACTCGGACCCGGCCGAGGTCCCGCGCCCGGGCGCCCCGAGCATGCCGATGGAGCCCGGCGAGGAGCACGGCGACACCTGATCCCCGGATCGGGGGACCGCGCCGCGGACACGATCATCGCGAGGTGTTCCCGGCGCGGTCCCGGGTACCTCCCCGCCGTCACCGACGCCGGAGGAGTGCCCGAATGACCACCAGCAGCAGGACCACGACGCCGACGCGACGCATCGCGGCGGGCGTGCTCGCCGCCGTCGCGGCGCTCGCCCTGGCCGGTTGCACGGGTGGGTCGCGGTCCGGCTCCGACCAGCCCGGGGTGAACAACACCGTGACGTCCGCGCCGGGGCAGCCCGTCAAGAGCTCGATCATGGCGTCGTCGGAGAAGGACCTCGCCGCGTCCTTCCGCACCAACGGCGTCGACGACCCGGAGAAGTGGGCGCAGGTCCTGGCCCAGAACAAGCCGTACCCGGCCGGGGCCGAGGGCACGCAGAAGATCCAGCAGGTGCTGCAGCAGAACCAGGCCGAGCCCGACGTGATCGCCCAGATCTCGAACCTCGTGGAGCCCTGACCGGTCGGGGGCCGCGCCGTCCAGGGGGGCCCGGTGGCGATCCGGACGGTGAAGCCCGCCGGGCCGCGGTGCAGGCCGACCTCCCGCCCGAGCTGGTGGGCCGGCGCGCCCGCGGCGACCGTCTCGGCGAACAGCTCGCGGGAGGCCTCGGGGCGGGTCTGGCCGGGCTCGGGACGGCGCGTTCCGCTCGCGGGAGGCGGGGGCGTGCGTTCAGGCGCCGGTCCGGTCGCACCGGTCGCGCCGGCGCCGGAGCTGCGCGGCCTGCGCCGGGTCCTGCGGGAGGGCGAGGGCGGCGTCGTAGGCGGCGCGGGCCGCGGCGTGGTCGCCGAGCCGGTCCAGGAGCTCGGCGCGCGCGGCGTGCCGCAGCGGGTAGCGCTCGAGCCCGGTCACGGCGTCGACCGCGGCCAGGCCCGCGGCGGGCCCGTCCCGCTCGGCCAGCGCGGCCGCCCGGTTCAGCCGGACGACCGGCGTGTCCTGCACCTCCAGCAGCACGTCGTACCAGGACACGACCGCACCCCAGTCCGTGTCCGCCCAGGTCGGGGCCAGGGCGTGGCAGGCCGCGATCGCCGCCTGCACCACGTACGGGTCCGGCCGCCCGGGGCTGCGGCGCAGCCCCTCCCCGACCAGCCGCACGCCCTCCTCGATGAGCTCGCCGCGCCACCGCGAGCGGTCCTGGTCGGCGAGCAGGACGGGCAGCCCGGCGGCGTCGCGCCGGGCCTCGCGCCGGGAGTCGGTGAGCAGCTCGAGCGCCAGCAGCCCGAGCACGGACGGCTCGCCCGGCATCAGCTCGCGCAGCAGCCGGGTGAGCCGGACCGCCTCGTCGACCAGCGTCGGGCGGACCTCGCCGACCGGGTCGTACCCCTCGGTGAACAGCAGGTACACGGTGGCGAGCACGCCGCGCAGGCGGTCGGGCAGCTCGTGGTCCGCCGGTACGCGGTACGGGATCGCGGCCCGCGCGATCTTCTGCCGCGCGCGGGTCAGGCGCTTCGCCATCGTCTCCTCGGGCACGAGCAGCGCCTGCCCGACCTCGGCCACCGAGAGCCCGCACAGCGTGCGCAGGGCCAGCGCCACCTGCGTCTCGTGCGCGAGCGCCGGATGGCAGCAGACGAAGATCAGCCGGAGCAGGTCGTCGCGCACCGTCTCGGGCGGGGGCGGGTCCTCGGGCACCACGGCGAGCCCCTCCTTCCCCGGCCGCGCGGCCTCCCGGCGCAGCAGGTCGATCGCCCGGCGGCGCGCGGTGACCGTGAGCCAGGCGCGGGGCTGCTCGGGCACGCCGTCGCGCGGCCAGGTCTCCAGGGCGCGCAGGGTCGCGTCCTGCACCGCGTCCTCGGCGAGCGGGAGGTCGCCGAGCTGCCGGACGAGCGTGGCCAGGACCCGCCGGCCCTCGTCGCGCACGAGGCGGACGAGGGCCGTGCGGGCCGGGTCCTCCGTCACCCGCCCTGCGCGCCGAAGTCGATCACCGGCCGGACCTCGATCGCGCCGTCCCAGGCGCCCGGGAGCTGCGCGGCCCACTTCACGGCCTCGTCGAGGTCCGCGCACTCGAGCAGGTAGAAGCCGGTCAGGGCCTCCTTGGTCTCGGCGTAGGGCCCGTCCGTCGTGACGACGTCGCCGCCCTTGCCGCCCTGCACCCGCACGGTGGTGGCGGTGCCGGTCGGGTAGAGCGCGGCACCGCCGCGGATGACGGCGGCCGCGGCCTCGCCGAACGCGCCGTACTCCTTGGTGACGTCCGCGAACTCCGGGCGGCTCCAGTCGACGTCGGCGGCGTAGATGAGGGCTGCGTACTGGGGCATCGGATCCTCCTGGATCTCCTCGGGCGCCGGCGTGCTCCGGCGTCACCCGAGGGACGAACGGGAGACGGCCGGCCGGGACAGTCGCGCCGAAGATGTTTCCGTCCCCGGCGGGCGCGTGCCAGACCGTCGGGACCGGCGCCGTTCCCGGAAGCACCCCAGGAGTACCGCGAGGACGGAGTCGCGCCGTCTGCTCCCGCGAGTCGGCAGTTCCAGCACCGCGAGTCGGCAGTTCCCGGAGATGTGCGCGGGGGTTCGACCCCGGCGCCGCCGCCGGCTCGTCCGGTGATCGCCCTCGCAGTGCGGTGGTGGCTAAACCGCCGACCCTGCATGCACCACGACACCGATCACGGGAGGCGTGCCCGCCCGCATGATCGCGGCGAGCGTGCCGCTACGGCCCTGCCGACGACCGTCGCGTCACCCTGACGACGATCTTGGGGCCAGGTCCGGTCCGGTTCGTGAAGGCGCCGACCCGCCGAATGCCCGCCGTCGGCTCACGCGATGTGCCCGGTGAGCGTGAGCGCGTCGACCTCCGGCTCGGTCGGTCGTGCCGCCGCCGGGCCTGGCCTGCCTACTTCGCCCCGAACTCCGCCTTCACCTCGGCCCGCCACGCCGCGTACTCCTCGCCGCCCTCGAGCCCGAGCGTGCCGATGCAGCTCCCGCAGCGCCCGACGATCCGCAGCAGGGCGACCTGCCCGCAGCGGACGCAGGTCTGCGGGAGGGCGGTGGAGGTGTCGTCGTCTGCCACACGACGAGTGTGCCCCACCGGTCCGACCGACGATCACCCGCGGACCCGCGCGCTCATGTAAGGAGCTCCGGGACTTGATCGGCCCGG
>NZ_JBHSQK010000128.1:0-27343 GCF_042658055.1 Pseudonocardia lutea | reverse complement strand
CGCACCCGGTCCGCCATGTACCGCAGCTTGCGCTCGGCCTGCGCCCGCGAGCAGACGCCGGACAGGACCCAGTCCCGGGTCAGGCCGGCGAGGGTCTCGAGGAAGGAGAGCGAGTCCGCCGCCTGGACCTCGTCGGCGCCGTCGATCCCGCCGACCTCGTGCAGCCCGACCAGGCGCCGGATCTCCGCGCCGTCGACGGCGGCCGCCACCGGACCGAGGCTCCCGAGCCAGACGGTGACGGCCTCGGCCGAGCGCAGCGAGTGCGCGTACAGGTAGACGGGGTCGTCCCAGCGCTGGTCGGCGTGCCGGAGGACCGGCCCGCCCGGGTACCTCCGCTCGATGTCGTGGGTGAGCGCCGCGATCCGCATCTCGGCGGTCGCCGCGGGCGCGAGGTGGACGAGCCAGTCCCGCGCGCGCACCAGGTGCTCGGCCTGGTCGTACGAGGCGATCCACTCGGCGGCCAGCGCCTCGACCTCGCCCTGTGCCTCGACGCGGGGTGCGGTCCAGGGCATCGGTGCCGTCGTCGCCGCGGTCATCGCCCGCGCCGGTTCTGCCAGACGGCGATCGCGCCGAGCACCGCGGACGCCGCGCTCAGCGCCACGGAGACGATCGTCCAGCGGTCGGGTCCCCGGCGGG
This sequence comes from Pseudonocardia lutea, assembly GCF_042658055.1. Lineage (NCBI taxonomy): Bacteria > Bacillati > Actinomycetota > Actinomycetes > Pseudonocardiales > Pseudonocardiaceae > Pseudonocardia > Pseudonocardia lutea. The sequence continues at coordinate 26,707 of NZ_JBHSQK010000128.1, read as the reverse complement.
CGGGGAGCGCGGGGGCGGCGGCCGGCGCCGGGGCGCGGTCGGCGAAGGCGGCGGTGCCGATCGTGGGGCGCGCGGCCGGCGCGGTGGCGCCGCCCAGGGCGCTCTCCAGGTTGCGCGCGAACGCGGCGGTGACCTTCCCGGCCTGCTTCGCGACGACCTTCTGCCCGACGCTGCCCAGGGCCCCCGCGAGGGCCACGTCGCCGTCGACCGACACGGTCGTGCGGTCCGCCCCCGCGGCCTCCACCTGCACGGTGACGGTCGCCCGGACGTTGCCCATGGCGCCGCGCACGGTCTTGCCGGTCGCCGTGAAGGCGATGAGCTTCTCCGGCACCCGCTCGACGATCTTCACGGTTGCGGCGAAGGTGGCGGACATGGGCCCGACGCTCTGGGTGATCCGGACGTCGATGTCGTCCGGCCCGGTCAGCACCAGGTCCTCGACGCCGGGCACGCAGCCGGCCACCTTCTCGGGGTGCTCGAAGAAGGCCCAGACCGAGGTCAGCGGCTGCGCGACCTCGAATTCCTCACGGAGTTGCATGATCTCACTTCCACCCGCGGACGCCGCCGCGGGCACGTCGGGTCACGGGCGGGGGGCCCGCAGGTCGGTCAGCGCGCGGCGGAGGTGGACCGGCAGCAGGTGGCGCCGGTAGGCCGCGGAGGCGCGCACGTCGGACGGGGGGTCGATGACCTCCGCGGCGGCCGCGGAGGCCGCCTCGAGGTCGGCGTCGGTCAGCCGCGAGCCCTCGAGGGCAGCCGCCGCCGCGGTGGCGAGCACGGGACTGTCGGCGACGCCGCCGAGGGCGATGCGGACGCCGCGCCAGGTGCCGTCGGCGCCCCGGTCGCCCGTCACCACCACGCTGACGACCGCGAAGTCGTTGTGCTTGCGGCAGTACTGGCGGAACGCGAAGTGCTGCGGGTGCCCCGGGAAGTCGACCGCGACGAGCAGCTCGTCCGGTTCGAGCACCGTCGCGTACGAGCCCGTGTACAGCTCGGCGACGGGGATCCGGCGCACGCCGCCCGGCCCGACCACGACGACGGTGGCGTCGAGCACGAGGCAGGCCAGGGGCATCTCGCCGGTCGGGTCACCCTGGACCAGGGACCCGCCGATCGTGCCCCGGTTGCGGACCTGCCGGTCGCCGATGTGGGTCACGATCCGGGAGAGCAGCGGCAGCCGCTCGGCCACCAGCGGCGAGCGCTCGAGGGTCGAGTACCGGACCAGCGCGCCGATCTCTGTGCGCTCGCCGTCGACGCGCAGGTCGTCGAGCTCGTCGATCTCGTTGATGTCGACGAGCGCGTCGGGCCGCCAGAGGCGCATGTTGAGCATGGGCACCAGGCTCTGCCCGCCGGCGAGCACCCGGGCGCCGCCGGCGTGGTCGCGCAGGTGCGCCACGGCCTCGGCGACGGTGGTGGGCCGGTGGTAGGCGAAGCGGGCGGGCTTCACGAGGACCGGTTCCCGGAGGCGACGCCGGTGCCCGAGAACCGGGCCAGCACGTGCCCGACCGCCGACTTCGGCGCGGCCACGAGCTGCTCGGCCCGGCGCTGCGCCCAGACCGTCTCCGGCCGCACCTGCAGGACGAAGACGTCGCCGGCCTCGGAGACCGCCCACTCGATGTCCTGCGGGGCGCCGCGGTGGCGCTCGATCCGCTTGGCCAGCCTGGCCAGCGAGTCGATCTCCTCGTCGGTCAGGCAGGGCAGCTCGTGCCGGTCCTCGGCCACGGGCACCAGACCGACCACGCCGGTCGCCGGATCGAGGCCGTACGCGGACTCCTGCGGGGTCAGCTCACGCCGGACGACCTCGAAGGTCACCTTGTCGACCACGAAGCGGCTCGGCGTGACGCCGCCGCCGACCACCCCCTCCCCCAGGCCCCAGCAGCCCTCGACGACGACCTTGGAGCGGTCCCCGGTCACCGGGTCGAGGGTGAACATGACGCCGGCGGAGCGCGCCTCCACCATCCGCTGCACGCCGACGCAGATACCGTGGTCGGCCAGCACCGCGTCGGCGGTGGCCTCCGGCTTGTAGGTCAGCACGGCCGGGCCGAACATGCCCGCCCAGCACCGCCGGACGTGCGTCAGGACGTCGTCGGCGCCGCGGATCCACAGGAAGGTGTCGTACTGCCCGGCGAAGCTGGCGCCCGCGAGGTCCTCGGACTCGCCGCTGGACCGGACGGCGACCGGCAGGTCGGCGGTCCCGGCCTCCTGCTCGAGCCGGGCGTAGGAGGAGCGGATCGCGTCCTCGAGGGCCGCCGGCACGGCCGCGCCCTCGATCTCCGCGGAGAACTCGGCGCTCAGCTCCTGGACCCGCGCCAGGTCGGCGCCGCGCGCCTCGGCCCGCACCGTGCGGGCGGCGGCCGCCAGCCCCGACTCGGCGAGGAAGTAGCGGTAGGCGGAGGTGGTGACGCCGAACCCGGGCGGCACCGCGAACCCGGCCGCGGTCATCTCGGCGAGGCTGCCGAACTTCCCGCCGAGCAGCGGGCTGGCGACGGCCGCGGGGTCGTCGATCCGGAGGACGAAGGGGGTCTCCGTCGTGGTCATGCGTTCACGTCCTCGAGCACGCGGACGACGCCGTTGCCGCCGTCGACCTCGATGAGCTGTCCGGTCTTGATGGTGGTCGTCGCGAAGCCGGTGCCGACGACGGCCGGGAGGCCGTACTCGCGGCACACGATCGCGGTGTGCGCCATGATGCCGCCGACGTCCGACACCGCGGCCGAGAGCCGGGAGAAGACCGGCGCCCAGCTCGGCGCGGTGATGCGGCAGACCAGGATGTCGCCGTCCTCGACCTCGTGGAGCTGCTCCGGGTCGAGGATCACCCGCGCCCTGCCGATCACCTTCCCCGCGGACGCGGCCACGCCGTTGAGCCGGTTCGGGTCCTGGCCCTCGGAGCCGAGCCACTCCTGCACCGACTCCTGGTTGATACCCCACAGCATCACCGTCAGGGGCTCGGTGATGTACTCCGGCGGCACGCCGAGCGCGGGCTGCGGCGGGTTCGCCTTGAGCACGTCCCGGATGCAGCGCCGGCGCTCCACCTCCGGCCGCCAGTACGTGACGCCCCGCGCCTCCGTCCCGGTCGCCCACCCGATGTTGAGGTCGTAGAGCGCCGAGTAGATCTCGTTGCGGTGCAGGTAGAAGATGTCCTCGCGGTCGTCGAGGAAGCCGTGCGCGACGAACACGTCGCCCAGCTCGCGCACCTTCGACCAGAACATCGAGTGGTGCCAGTGCTCGACGTAGAAGTTGTGGTTCTCCACGAACGGAAAGACCTTGCGCGCCAGCTCGACGAGCCCGTCGAAGGACTCCCGGTCGGCCTCGGTCGGCAGGTAGGTGCGGTACTCCTCGGTGACCCGGACCCGCTCGGCGAGGATGGCCTCGAGCGGGCGGTCGATGTTCTGCCCGTCGAGCAGGTTCTTGAGGTAGCCGCGCAGGGCGGTGAACGGCAGCCGCAGGTCGTCCATCCACGCCCGGTCGCTGTGCTGGTAGCCGGCGCCGGTGGAGAACCAGAACCACGGGTCCTTGGCCTTCTCGAAGGCCTCGATCCAGCGGTCCCCCGAGGGCTGCGCGGCGACCGCGGCGAGGGCGGCCTCCGGGTCCTCGGTACCGAGCAGCGGCGCGGTCAGCCCGAGTTCGACGGCGAGCCGCGCCAGGGCGCGGACCTCGTCGTCCGGCCGGAACAACATGATGTCGATGCCGGAGACCATGCTGGCGATGGTCTGGTCGGTGATCCCGGGGAAGGCCGCCTGGCAGAACTCGCGGAAGGTCAGGTAGGCGCCGTACCCGAGGTTGAGCATCTCGAAGTGGTACGAGCCCATCTCGAACAGGTTGTGGATGAGCTCGCTGTACGTGGTCAGCAGGTCGTAGCTGGAGTACAGGCCGCGGTGGGCGAAGACGGCGGACTCCGGCTCCTTGGCCGGCAGCGGCGCGAAGTGGATGCCCTTCAGCCGCTCGATGCAGTCGGTCGCCTTGGCCACCCACTGCTCGTAGATCTCGTCCCAGTTCTCGTAGTAGTGCCCGGCCCGCACCTCGAAGTCCGCCGCCCGCGCGGCGATCTCGTCGGCGTCGGACACGGCGTTCGGGCTGATGTAGAGGTAGCCGTTGATGATGCGGTGGTCGATCCCGCCCGCCAGCGGGATGGGCCAGACCCGCGTGGACATCTGGCTGACCGCGACCCACCAGTTCTCGGTCATGATCGTGTCGAACGGGTACAGCGGCTCGGGGTTGTGCATCCCGTCGAAGAACCAGAACTTGCCGTCCTCGAACTCCGCCCGCTCCGTGCTGAGCAGCGCGTAGTACGGGTACATGCTCTCCCAGCCCTCGGCGCCCGGCGGCGTGGTGACCGCGAACGGGCTGGCGAAGCGCTTGCCCGGCACCGCCTGGGCGGGCTCGAAGGGCAGGGGATCGGGGCTCGTGCGCGTCATACGGAGACCTCTGACTTCGGCTCGGTGGTGGACGGCGGTGCGGTGTCGGGGCCGCCCGTGCGGTCGCGGTGCGGGGCCGCGGTTCCCGGGCGGGTGAGGTAGTCGAGGACATCGGCGAGGTCGACGACGTCGCCGTACTTCTCGTCGATGTCGAACAGGCTGGCGGCGTGGGGCCCGGCCGCCCGGTCGGCGACGCAGTCCCGCGGCACCAGGGTCGGGAAGCCGTACTGGACCGCGTCCACCACGGTCGCACGGACGCAGCCGCTCGTCGTGGCACCCGTGACGACGAGGGTGTCGACGCCCCGCGAGACGAGGTAGGTGGCCAGACCGGTCCCGAAGAACGCCGACGCCCCGGTCTTGACGACGAGGTGCTCCTCGGGCCGGGGGTCGAGCCGCTCGTCGATCTCGACGAGCCGGCTGCCGGCCGTCAGCGCCGCCATCCCCCGGGCCTTGCGCAGCCAGGTGAGCGTGCCGACCTGCCCCGGGTCGTAGGCGATGGTGGTGAACACGACCGGCGCGCCGGCGGAGCGCGCGCTCTCGAGCAGCCGCGCGGTCGCGAGGACGGGGCCGGTCATGTCCGCGCCCGTCGGGTAGGAGGGATCGGTGAAGCCGTGGCTGAAGTCGACCACCACCACCGCGGGGCGGGCGCCGCGCGGGACGCAGTGACCGAATCCCGCACGGTCGTACACACGGGCCGTCTCTGGCTCGTGGTCCACGAATGCTCCTCTCGCGACTGTCGTCCTTCGGCGGGGAGCGATTGGCATACATGTATACCAGCCGTGCCGAGGCGTCGGCGGGGGCCGAACGACAGGAAGCTTGCCTCACCGAGGGGCCCGAAGGGAAGCCTCCGGCGCCAGGAAACCTGATCGGCAACGGCGGCAACACGCTCGTTACGCGACGCATCGTCGCAGCTCAGGGCCGACACACCCGCCTCTTGTCTGCCGATGGCATACCGGTATACGTTCCGTGCCGCGGTGCATCACCCCGGCTGCACGTCCGGGCCGATCACGTCCGCACCGCCGACGCTCGTCGCTCCTCCCCCGCTGCGGGTCCGTAGCACTCGGCACTCCTCGACCGGAGATCCTCATGCCGCAATTCCCCGAGCAGGCGTCCACCAACTGGATCCTCTCCACCTTCGTCTACACCGTGGGGGCCGTCGCGGTCCTGCTCGTCGTCGTCGGCCTCGTGTTCATCGACGTCGGGCTCGTCCGGCGCCGCAACGTCCTCGACACGGCACTGCAGAAGATCGGGGCCGCGATGGTCGGCGGGCTCGGCACCCTGCTCGTCGGCTACCCGATCTGGCAGTGGCAGTTCGACCAGGCCTTCGGCGTCCCCGATCCGTTCCTGCAGGCGATGCGGGACTGGTGGCTGGGCGGCGCCTTCACCACGACGGCCTCCCGGCACATCGACCCCTCGGCGCTGCCCGAAGCGGACGTCCTGCAGATCTTCCTGGTCTTCTTCGTGACCTTCACGATGGCGACCGTCGCGCTCATCCACACCGGGGTCGTCGAACGCATCAAGGCGGTCCCGCTCTACGTGATGTCCTTCGTCGTCGGCGCGGTGCTCTCGCCCCTCGTGGGCTACCTGTGCTGGGGCTCGCTCTCGCCGCTCACCCTGCGGGGCACGCACGACTTCGACGGCGTGTTCCCGCTCTACGTCACCGCCGGGACCTTCGTGCTCGTGCTGGCCTGGCGCGTCGGCCCCCGGCTCGGGGCCTTCGGCGGCGTCCACCGCACCGGCGCGCGGCCCGCCGCCCAGAACCTGTCCTTCGTGGGCATCGGGACGCTGCTGATCCTGCTCGCGCTGCCGTTCGTCACCCTCGGCAGCGGCTACATCGTCCCCGACGTCGGCTTCTTCGGGATCTCGTTCACCGAGAGCGGGATGGGTGTGGTGATCATCAACCTGGTCGCGGCGATCCTCGGCGGCGCCGTCGTCGGCCTGCTCCTCGCCCACCGTCGTCACGAGCCCACCTGGGCCTTCCTCGGGCCGATCTCCGGCGTGGTGATCACCGGGACCCTGCTCGACATCGGCAACGCCTGGCAGTGCCTCCTGATCGGCGCCCTCGGCCCGCTCGTCGGGCTGGGCACCGCGAGCCTCCTGCGCCGGATCCGCATCGACGACCCGAAGGTCGTGCCGCTCGCCCTCGGGCCCGGCGCGGTCGGCGCGGTGCTCACCGGATTCCTCGGGTGGGGCACCCGGACCGGCGGCTACATCGGACTCGAGGGGCCGTACGCGGTGGGCGTCGCCCACATCACCCCGTGGTGGCAGCTCGCCGGCGTCGGGGCGACGATGCTGGTCGCGGGCGTCCCGGCCTTCCTGATGTGCCTGGTCTTCGAGAGGTTCGGCGGACTCCGCGCGGACGCCGCCGAGGAGGTCGTCGGCTTGGACCGGGCACGGTGGGGCGTCGAGAACTCCTCGGACGACCTCGACGCGGCCGCCGCGCCGACCGCCGCCCCGGCGGGAGCCGAGCCGGCCCTCCCGGCGGCAAGCCCACTGCCGGCCGGGCACGGGGAGTCCGCCACGATCACCTCGGTGTGACCACGCGCTCCGTGGCGCCGGCCGTCGTGGCCGGTGCCACGGAGGGCCACGGCCGACGGGCCGACCCGTATCATTCGGCGACCAGGCCCACCGCGGTGATCCGTGGCCGTGGGAGGGAGCCGGCGGGCGTCCGTGGGGGACCGCTCAGGATGGAGACCGGTACATGCAGCTCGTGGGGCGGAACGCCGTGCCCCTGGCGCAGCGCACGAGCGAGGGCGTCGCCCGGGTGCTGCGCGAGGAGATCTTCGCCGGGACCCTCAAGCCGGGGGAACCACTGCCGGAACGCGCCCTGGCGGAGAGCCTGGGCGTGAGTCGCACGCCCGTCCGCGAAGCGCTGTTCACCCTGCAGAGCGAGGGCCTGGTCGAGCTCACCCCGAACCGGGGCGCCACCGTCCGCACGATCACCTCGCGCGACATCCTGCAGATCTACTCGCTGCGGGCCGTCCTCGAGGCCTACGCGGCGGGCGAGGCGGCGCGCACCCGCACCCGCGAGGACCTCGACGCCCTGCTCGACGCCCAGGCCAAGCTCGAGCGCGTCGGGGCCTCCGGCACGCCCGGGGAGCAGGCCCTCGCGGACCTGGCCTTCCACAAGCTGATCAGCGACGCCACCGGGAGCAGGCTGCTGCAGTCCGTCATGGGTCAGGTGCTCGCCTTCACCGTGAGCTACCGCTCCCGGTACGCCTACCCGGCCGAGCAGTCGGCGCTCGCCGTCGAGCAGCACCGCGGGATCCTCGACGCGCTGCGCGCCCAGGACGGTCCGCTGGCCGAGCGGCTGATGCGGGAGCACGTCGAGTCGTCGAGGGCGTTCGCGCTCGAGCACTTCGACGAGAGCGAGCACGCCGTCGTCCCCTGACGCGCCGATCTCCCCCGCGCACCGAGAGGCGCCGCCGTGACCGACCGGACCTGGCTGCCCGCCGAGGTCGTCCTCCCCCGCACGTCCCGCTGACCGCGACGGGGCTGCACCTGCGTCCGATCCGGCTCGACCCCGGCACGCCCTGAGCGGACACGCCGGGTGTTCATCGGCCCGCCATCTCGGAAGGTGGCGCCGGCCCGCCTCCGACGGGCACAAAGGAGGGGTGCGTGTACCGATCCCGTGGGAGACGCGGGCCGAGGCCGTGGCGCTCCTGTCGACCGCCCGTCGACCCGCCGGGAGGCTCGGCGTCGTCCCTCCGGACACCGTCCGGCAGGTGGGCGGGGTCGGGCTGCGCGCGATCCGGGTGGCCGCCCGCATGGTCGGCCCGCTGATCGTCGGCGGCGTGCAGGTCTCGGTGGCGCTCGCCTGGGCCTGGGCCGAGACCTGCCGCGCCTTGCGCACCCTTCGCAGGGCCCGACGGAGCGGCGGTCTCCGCCGCCACGCCGGGCCGGGGATGCGTGTGGTGCGGCTACGGGCACACCCGTCACGCGGTCCGGGTCCACAGCGACGAGGTGGCCCTCCGGCTCTCCGAGCGGATCACCGCCTAGCAGCGGTACTCATGCCATGCCCGCGGGCCGGCCGTGGTGGCGCCGGTAGTGGCGGGCGACGCGGGCGCGGTTGCCGCAGGCCGCCGAGCACCAACCCCGGCGCGGGTGCTGCTTGACGAAGTAGAGCACGCAGCCGGGGGCCAGGCAGGCGCGGAGCCCGGCGGTGCGCCCACCGGCGAACAGGGCGACCGCCCCTTCGGCCAGGGCGGCGAGCAGGACCTGTCCGGGGGCGGCGGCGCTGTGCAGCTCGCGGCGCGGCTCGCCGCCCTCGGCCCATCGCAGGCCCGACCACATCGGTGCAGCGGCGCAGGCGAGGTCGAGCACCCGCAGCGCCTCGGCGCGGCCGGGAGTGGCGGACTCCGCGGCGGGGCGGGGATCGTCCGTGGCCTCGGCGGCGAGCCGGCGCACCGCGTCCCGGAGCAGGCGCACCTGCTCCACGGCCGGAGCAATGTCGTCGGGCCACGGCTCCCCCAGCCAGGCGGGCACGGCGGGCGGCGCCGGCGGGAGCCGATCACGGACCGCCCGGAGCCAGGCGAGGCCCTGCTCCGGCATGGCGAGTGCGTCGTGGACGCCGTCCCGGTCGGCCCACACGGTGTTCATCAGCTCGACGGGCAACGGCTCTCCGAGGAGCGGCGCCGAGGTGCCGGTCCCGTCCCGATCCATCCCGGCACCCTACCGTCCTAATGCCTGAACGGACGCCATCCATTGCATCGACGGCCCGGTCATGTCACTCTCCCTAACGGGAGCGAGTGCCGGACTCATTAGTCCGACGGGTTCTCTGCACCGCGCCACCGCGTCGTGGACGTGTCCCGGAGCGGTCCGACCACGAGGAGGGGACGCCCCGTGAACGACCTGTCCGGGTTTCACGCCGGTGAGCTCGCCGTGCAGCAGCGCGCCGGCGTCGGCGCCGCCGCGGCGCGGCTCGCCGGGATGCTCGAGCCCCCCGACCTCGGCCGCGGTGCCGGGCGCTTCCTCGCCGAGCGGACCTTCGCCGCCCTCACCGCCCACGACCGGGGAGGCCGGTTGTGGATCACCCCCGTGACCGGGCCGCCCGGCTTCCTCGAGGCCATCGGCCTGGCGGACCTGCGGGTGCACACCATGCTCGCCGTGGGCGACCCGCTGCACGATCTCCCTCCGGGACAGCAGGTCGGCATGCTCGCCGTCGAGTTCGCCCGCCGGCGTCGGATCCGGGTCAACGGCACCCTCACCGCCGCCGACCGCGACGGGCTCACCATCCGGGTGGACCAGGCGTACGGCAACTGCCCCTCGTACATCCGGCCGCGCACCCTCGAGCCGGCCGGTCCCGAGGCCGTCGTGCCCGTGGTCCGCCACGGAGACGCCCTGACAGCGGCCGATGTGGACCTCGTACGCCGGACGGACACGTTCCTGCTCGGGACGACGCATCCCGACCGGGGCGCGGACGCCTCGCACCGAGGCGGTCCTGCCGGGTTCCTCCGGGTGACGGACGAGCGGACACTGTGGTGGCCCGACTACCCGGGCAACAACATGTTCAACAGCCTGGGCAACCTCGCCGTCGACCCGGCCGCCGCGCTCCTCGTCGTCGACTTCGCCACCGGCGACACCCTGCACCTGTCCGGGACCGCGCAGGTGGACTGGACCGCCACCGGCGCCGACGACGAGGGCGGGACCGGTCGGCGCGTGCGCTTCGCCGTCGAGGCCCTGGTGGCGGGCCCACCGATTGCGCTGCGGGCGGGCGACGAGCCGCGGGGTCGGGCACGATCACGTCCGTGACCGAGCCCGAGGACGGCGAGCCGATCGACGAGGTGCTCGCCCAGGCCGAGCAGGACGCCCTGTACGCCGCGGTGGTCGACCCGCAGGCCTCGGACCAGGTCCGCCGGATCATCTCCTGGCTGCTCGACGAGCACGGCCCGGCGGCGGTGGTCGCCTTCACCGAGGCCCTCGTGTTCGACCTGGCGGCGGCGATGGAGGCGATCGGTTCGCTCGAGGGACGGGACACCGTCGCGGTCATCGACGCCTGGTTCCACGACCAGGAGATGCCGCCCGAGCCGTAGCCGCGTCGGCACCCTGCTCCCCCGGCGTTCGGAGGGGGTCGGGGTGGACCCGCGCCGTGCAGCTGAACGCGCTCGGGTCGTGGCCGGCCACCGTGGACGAGGCCGCCGCGATGCAGGACGCGCTCCGTCCGCTCGTCGACACGACCGGCCCCCGGGCCCGCGCCCGGGGAGATCAGGACCGGCGCCGGCCTGGACGTCGCCTCCGTCGAGGGCGACGATCGTGTCGCCGCCGCCGTGATCGTGCTCGACGCGGCGTCGCTGCGGCCCGTCGACTCCACACCACCTCCCGACGGCCGTGGCGCGATCGGTTCAGAACAGCCACGGCAGGGCCTCCAGACTCTTGACCGCGTAGCGCTCCTGTCCGGGTTGCAGGCCGTGGGCGAGATCCTCGAGCAGGGTGCACCGGGCGTAGAACACCGCCCGCCGCCGCAGCGTCTCGCCGTCGTCGGCCCCGGACGCGGCCAGCGCGCGATCGAGGGCGACCGACCCGAGGTCGCGCAGGATCCGCCCCAGGTCGACCGCGGGGTCGGTGATCGCCGCATCGCTCCAGTCGATGATCCCCGTGACCCGGCCGTCCTCGACGAGCACGTGCTCGATACCCAGGTCGTTGTGGCTGAGGACCCGCCGTGCGGGAGCGGGCGCCGGCGGCCCGGCGAGGAACCGCTCCACGTCGGCCCGGGCGCCGGTGGGGATCTCGCCGCGGACGGCCCGGTAGGTCTCGGCGGCCTCGTCCAGCCAGGCGCGCGGCGCGACGTCGTCGAGCTGCACCCGTCCGTCCAGCCGCGCGAGCGGTACGGCCTGGAGGGCGGCGAGCACCCCACCCAGCTCCGCCCCCACCTCGGCCGCGCACCCGGCGCGTTCCGCGGCGGGTCGATCGAGCAGCGGGACGCCGGGCAGCCGGCCGAGCGCCAGGCAACCCTGCTGCGGCACGACGAGCCGGACCGGCGGCACCGGTACGGGACAGACCGTGGCGACGAGCTCCAACACCCAAGCCTCGCGCACCACCGCGGCCGCGCGGGCCGCGGGATCGGGGTCGCGGTCGTACCGGACGACGAGGGCGCCGTCGACCGCGTACGCATCGTGGTCCAGGCCCGAGCCGAGCGGGGTCACCGCCTCGGGCCGCAGCCCCGGCAGATGCCGGGCGAGCTGCGCCGCCACCTCGGCCGCGCCCTCGGGCACCTGCGCCGCACTCACGGCCGGCGTCCGCGGCTCATCGGACGCCCCCTCCCAGGAATGGCTGCGGGGCGCGCCACGCCCCGCCGCCGAGGTGCGCAGTCCACTCTAGAGCAGGTGCTCGCCGAGGAGCGGGAACGCCGCCTCCACGTCGAGCGGGACCTCACCGTCCTCGAAGGACGCCGGGCACCGGGACCGGACACCGGCGCGGTGTCGATCTAGGCGCTCGTCCGCCCCTGCCAGCGGCGACGCGCACGCAGGTAGCTCGACCAGTCCCGGTACCCCAGCCGCCGGGCGATCTCGCCCCGGGGGACGGACGGGGTCCGCAGCAGCTCCTCGGCGACCGTCCAGCGCACCTCGTCCAGGATCGCCCGGAAGCTCGTGCCCTCCTGCGCGAGGCGCCGCCGCAGCGTCCGCGGCGGGTAGTGCAGGCACTCCGCGATCTCCTCGAGCCCGACGTCGAGGGACTCGCGACTCCACAGCTCGGCGCGGACCCGGGCGGCGATGCCGGTCCGGTGCAGGCGCTCGGTGCGGATGCGCTCGCACTGCTGGATCATCATCGCGGCGGTGTGCGGGCTGGCCATCGGCAGCGGCTCGTCGAGGAACCCGGGGTCGTACACCAGCTCCGTGCGGGCGTGCCCGCCGCTGACCGGCACGGCGAAGTGCTCGGCGAACACCGGCGGCAGCGGCCCGCGCTCGATGTCGTCCGCCAGCCGGACCTCGCGCAGCGGGAACCGCCGCGGCCACGGCAGCAGCTCGCGCTGCAGCTGGACCGCGGCCGCGAGGTCCCGCTCCACGACGAAGCGCCGGATGTCGAGGGGCACGTCGTCGGCCGCCAGGTCCTGCACCACCGACGGCACATCCGTCTCGTAGACGCTCATCGTGGAGAAGGCGAAGGTCAGCGGCGCGTAGCGCAACCCGTGCCGCATGGTCTCCCGCACCGAGGAGCAGGAGGCGAGCAGGAAGCCGTAGTAGCCGTAGGCGGTGAGGTGGTAGAGCCGGCCGATCTCCACCCCCAGGCCCGGGCGGTCGCCGACGGTGCGCAGCAGGGCGCGGATCACCGCGATCTCCTGCCGGGCCTCGATCAGCTGCTCCGGGTCCGCCAGGAGCGCGGGCGGGATGTGCGAGCCCCGCAGCAGCGTCTCGGCCGGCACGCCCGCCACCGCGGCCCACTCGCAGAGGATGGAGACCCCGACCATCGTGCGCGGGTGGTCCCAGGAGTCCGTCATCGCGGCGACGACGCGGGGCGACGGCGTGCTGTCCCACCGGGGAACCGCCGTCATCGATGACCGCCTCCGTTGCTGCCTGGCGCCCTCGCCGCGCACCCCGAGTCTGTCACGAGCCCTGCCGCGGGCAAACGACTGCATTACGCCGCCCGGACGAGTGCTGGCCGGAACGGCCCCGATGTGGCCCCGTCTGCGCTGTCCGTGCTCCTCGGGCCGACCTACCGTGGGGCCCGCATCCGTGACGGGCGTCATAGGAGTCCCCGACACGGACGATGCGTTGTGTCCGAACTCGAAGAGGAGAAGGTGCATGCCGCTCGAGCCGGCGTCACAGGCGCTGCTGGCCCAACTCGCGGAAGCAGGCGGACCCGCGATCCACGAGTCGACCCCCGCCGTGGCCAGGCTGAACGGCCCGGTGATGGCGGGGCTCAGCGGGCGCGGTCCCGAGGTGGCCGCGGTCCGCGACCTCAAGCTCGACGGCGAGGGCGGCCGGTTCCGGGTCCGCGTGTTGACCCCGTTCGGCGAGCCGCAGGGGATCGTCGTCTACTTCCACGGCGGCGGCTGGGTGCTCGGGGACATCGACCTGCAGTACGACCACATCGGACGCCGGCTGGCCGAGCTGACCCGGTCCGTGGTCGTCCTGGTCAACTACCGCAAGGCCCCGGAGCACCCCTTCCCGACCGCCGTCGAGGACAGCTGGACCGGCCTCGGCTGGGTGGCCGAGCACGCCGCCGAGCTGGCGCCCGCGGGCGTGCCGCTCGTCGTCGCCGGGGACAGCGCGGGCGGGAACATCGCCGCGGTCATGACGCTGCGGGCGCGGGAGCGGGGCGGGCCCGCGATCGGGTACCAGGCCCTGGTCTACCCCGTGACCGACTGCGACCTCACCACCCCCTCGTACCAGGCGCCGGAGAACCAGCTGCTGCTGAACCGCGACACCATGGCCTGGTTCTGGGACCACTACCTCCCGGACCCGTCCGCCCGGACGAACCCGGACGCCTCGCCACTGCGGGCGCCGAGCCACGCCGGGCTGCCGCCCGCGCTCGTGGTGGTCGCCGAGTTCGACCCGCTGCACGACGAGGGCGTCGCCTACGCCGAGGCCCTCCGGGGTGCAGGCGTGCCCGTCGTGCTCGAGGAGGCCGAGGGCGAGATGCACGCCTACTTCCAGATGATCGACATCCTGCCGGGGGCCGAGACCGGCCTCAAGCTCGTCGCGGGCCACATCGCGGCGTTCCTCGAGTCGGGCCGGGAGGGCTGAGCAGTGACGCACCACGACGTGATCGTGATCGGGGCCGGCTTCTCCGGCATGTACCAGCTGAAGCGCCTGCGGGAGGCGGGCTTCGACGTCCGCGTGATCGAGGCCGGCGACGACGTCGGCGGCACCTGGTACTGGAACCGCTACCCCGGCGCACGCTGCGACATCGAGTCGGTCGAGTACTCCTACTCCTTCGACCCGCAGCTCGAGCAGGAGTGGGACTGGAGCGAGCGCTACGCCGCCCAGCCCGAGATCCTCGACTACGCCCGGCACGTCGCCGACCGCTACGACCTGCGCCGCGACATCGAGTTCGACCGGCGGGTGACGTCGGCGGTGTGGGACGAGGAGGCGACCCGCTGGACCGTCACCACGGACGACGGGCGGAGCCGGACCGCCACCTACGTGATCGCGGCGACCGGATGCCTGTCGGTGCCCTCGCGGCCCCGCTTCGAGGGGCTCGAGGACTTCGCCGGGGAGGTCTACTGGACCTCCAGCTGGCCCCACGAGCCCGTCGACCTGGCCGGGAAGCGGGTCGCCGTCGTCGGCACCGGGTCCTCCGGTCTGCAGACGATCACCGCCATCGCTCCCGAGGTCGGGAGCCTCGTCGTCTTCCAGCGGACCCCGTCGTACGCCGTGCCCGCGCACAACGGGCCGAACGAGCGGCTCGCCCAGGTCCGGCCGACCTACCCCGAGTTCCGCGCGATCAGCCGGATGGAGCGGATCGGGTTCCAGTGCGACGCCGGCACCGAGCTGCTCAGCGGGACCGACCCCGCCGAGGTCGAGCGGCGGCTGGGCCTGCGGTGGGACGTGGGCGGGCTCTGCTTCACCTCCGAGTTCGCCGACGTCCTCGTCGACGCCGAGGCCAACGAGGTGGTGGCCGAGTACGTCCGGCGCCGCATCCGGGAGACGGTGAAGGACACGCAGGTCGCCGAGAAGCTCAGCCCGCGGACCTACCCGATCGCGAGCAAGCGCCTGTGCGTCGACACGGGCTACTTCGAGGTCTACAACCGGGACAACGTGTCGCTGGTGGACCTGCGCGAGGAGCCCATCCGCCGGATCACGGCGCGCGGGATCGTGGCCGGCGACACCGAGCACGAGTTCGACGTGATCGTCTTCGCGACCGGCTTCGACGCGATGACCGGCGCGCTCAACGCCATGGAGATCCGCGCCGGGGACCAGGTCCTGCGCGACAAGTGGGCCGAGGGCCCGCGCACCTACCTGGGCCTGATGTCGGTCGGCTTCCCCAACCTGTTCACGATCACCGGTCCGCAGAGCCCGTCGGTCCTGTCGAACATGATGACCTCGATCGAGTACCACGTGGACTGGATCACGGCCGCGCTGGAGTACATGCGCGAGAACGGCCGGACGCGGATCGAGCCCGAGCAGGACGCCGAGGACAACTGGGTGGCGGCGACCAACGACATCGCCGACACCACGCTGATGCCGCAGGCCGCCTCCTGGTACATGGGCGCCAACATCCCGGGCAAGCGGCGGGTCTTCATGCCGTTCCTCGGCGGGGTCGGCACGTACAAGCAGATCGGCGACGGGGTCGCGGTGGCGCGCTACCACGGCTTCGAGCTGGTGTGAGCCTCAGCCCGCCGCGGACGCCCCTCGCAGGGCCCGCGGCGGGCGGGCGAACCAGCGGTGGACGGCCCGGGTCAGGGTGGACTGCCGGGTGAAGCCGACCAGGGCCGCGACCTGCGACAGCGGGATGTCGGTCCCGGTGATCAGGCGGTGCGCGGTGTCGCGGCGGACCTCGTCGAGCACCCTCTCGAAGGTCGTGCCCTCGCTCGCGAGGCGCCGCTGCAGGGTGCGCGGGTGGGTGACGAGCTGGTGGGCGACGGCCTCGATCGACACCGGCGCCGAGCCGAGGGACCGCGTGAGGAGCATCCGCACCTGCCCGGTCACCGTCCGCCCGGGCGCCCCGAAGTGGGTCGCCATGTAGTCGAGGGCGATCTCGCGCAGCAGCGGGTTGTTGCCGGCGACCGGGGTGCGCAGCAGCCGGGCCGGCACGCGCAGCAGCGGTCCGGGACGGTCGAACCGGACGTCGGCGCCGAACCAGTCGACGTAGCGCGCGACGGGCGCGAGCGGTGGGTGCGGGAGGTGGACCGCGCGCAGCCCGTAGCGGCCGCCGTGCAGCAGCAGGACGACCCGGTGGAGCAGGCCGATGCCGTAGTCGGTCAGCTGGGGAGCGGCCGGCCCGGCCTCGGTGCTGCGCAGGGCGATCGCGACGACGCCGGCGGTCGCCTCGGGATCGGGGACCTGCTCGACCGCGACGCCCGGGCTGTGCACGAAGAGGAAGCGGGCGGCGATCTGCAGCGCGTCGTCGATGGTCCGCGCGTTCTCCAG
The DNA here is from genome assembly GCF_042658055.1 of Pseudonocardia lutea. NCBI lineage: Bacteria > Bacillati > Actinomycetota > Actinomycetes > Pseudonocardiales > Pseudonocardiaceae > Pseudonocardia > Pseudonocardia lutea. The sequence goes on along the minus strand of NZ_JBHSQK010000128.1, from coordinate 10,275 downwards.
CGCCAGGGACAGCGGCCCGAACACGCCGGTGTCCTGCTGCTCGGCCAGGAGCAGGCCGAGGTCCGGGCGGTCGAGCTCGGCCGCGGCGGTCTGCAGGATCCGCGCGACCAGCCGGACCGGGAGCAGGGCGTCGGTGTCGAGGGCCTCGCCCGGAACCCGGAACCGCCCGAGCAACGCGGGCCCGTCGCCGCCGAGCCGGTCGACGACCGCGGGCAGGCCACGGAGCACACCCGCCCGTCCGAGTGCGGTCATGGCGTCCAAGGCTAAATGACTGTCGTCTCGGAGCAAGTTTCGCTCCGGCCGCGCGGGCAAGGTCGGGACCGCACCCGTTCGTTGGAGGAGCAGATGACGGTCCCCACCGCAGTAATCCCGCAGCCCCGCCCGCGCCCGCTGGTCGGCAACCTGCCCGACCTCGACGCGGAGAAGGGCATCTGGGGCCTGGTCGACCTGGCCCGCGAGTACGGGCCGATCTACCGGCTCGAGCTGCTGGGGCGCGAGATGGTCGTCGTCGGCTCCCAGGAGCTGGTCGACGAGCTGTGCGACGAGTCCCGCTTCGACAAGAAGCTGCACGCCCCGCTGATGAACGTGCGCGACTTCGCGGGCGACGGACTGTTCACCGCCGAGACGGGCGAGCCGAACTGGGGCGCGGCGCACCGCATCCTCATGCCCGCCTTCGGGCCGGCCGCGCTGCGGCGGATGTTCGACGGCATGGTCGACATCGCCGACCAGCTGCTGCTCAAGTGGGAGCGCCAGGGCCCCGGCACGCGCGTCGACGTGGCCGACAACACGACCCGGCTGACCCTCGACACCATCGCGCTGTGCTCGTTCGGCTACCGCTTCAACAGCATGTACAGCGACCAGCTGCACCCCTTCGTGGGGGCCATGGTCCGCGCGCTCGTCGAGTCCGGTGAGCGCGGCCGCCGCCTGCCGATCCAGAACCGGCTGATGCGCCGCACCCGGCACCAGTACGACGCCCTACGAGGACACCGTGATCGGCGGGCGCTACCCGGTGGCGGCGGGTCAGACGGTGCTGGTGCTCATCCCGCAGCTGCACCGCGATCGCGCGGCCTGGGGCGAGGACGCCGAGGTGTTCGACCCGGACCGCTTCGCCTTCGACCGGGCCGCCCAGCTGCCGCCGAACGCGTGGAAGCCCTTCGGCAACGGGCAGCGCTCCTGCATCGGCCGCGGCTTCGCCCTGCAGGAGGCCACCCTGTTCCTGGCGATGATGCTGCAGCGCTTCGACATCACGGCCGCCGATCCCGACTACGAGCTGTCCATCAAGCAGACGCTGACGATGAAGCCCGAGGGGCTCTACGTGCACGTCCGGCGCCGGCCGACGATCGCCCCGGCCGACCTCGCACCGGCCCCGGCCGCGCCCGGGAAGGCGGTGGCACCGGCGACGGCCAACGGCATTCCCGTGCGGGTGCTCTACGGCTCCAACGCCGGCACCTCCGAGGCCTTCGCGCAGCGGATCGCCAACGACGCCCGCGCCCGCGGCTACACCCCCACCGTCGACACCCTCGACAGCGCGGCCGGCCACCTGCCCACCGAGGGCGTGGTCGTCATCGTGTCGTCCTCGTACGAGGGCCTGCCGCCGGACAACGCGCGTGCCTTCCTGCAGTGGGTGGAGGGGCTGCCCGAGGGTGCCCTCGACGGCGTGCGCTACGTCGTGTTCGGCAACGGCAACACCGACTGGGCCCGGACCTACCAGGCCGTGCCGAAGGCCGTCGACGCCCACCTCGCCCGCGCCGGCGCGCGGCGGCTGCTCGACCGCGGCGAGGCCAACGCCCGCGGCGACTTCTTCGGCGACTTCGAGGAGTGGTACGAGGGGTTCTGGACGCCGGTCGACGCCGAGTTCGGGGTGGCCGACGGCGCCCGGGCTGCCACGCCGCTGTTCGAGGTCGAGTTCGTGGGCGCGGTGCGCGACCCCATCCTGCGGCAGAACCGGCTGCAGCTGGGCACCGTGGTCGCCAACCGGGAGCTGGTCGACCGGGGCGCGCCGGGCGCACGCTCCACCCGGCACGTCGAGATCGCGCTGCCGGAGGGCACGACCTACCGGGCCGGGGACTACCTCGCGGTCCTGCCGCTCAACCCCGCCGCGGCGGTGGACCGGGCGCTGGGCCGCTTCGACCTCGCCTACGACGCCACCGTCGTCATCCGGGTGGGCGAGGGCGGGCAGACCTTCCTGCCCACCGACACCCCGGTCACCGCGGGCGAGCTGCTGGCCGGCTACGTCGAGCTGGCCCAGCCCGCGACCCGCCGGCAGATCGAGCAGCTCGCCGCCGCCACCGTCTGCCCGCCGGACCGCGAGGCCCTCGAGGCCCTCGCCGCCGATCCCGCGACCTACTCCGCCGAGGTGCTGGACAAGCGGGTCAGCGTGCTCGACCTGCTCGAGCGCCACCCGGCCTGCCGGCCCGCGTTCGCGTCGTTCCTGCAGATGCTGGCCCCGCTCACGCCGCGGCGGTACTCGATCTCCTCCTCGCCGCGGTGGAGCCCGGACCACGTCACCCTCACCCTGTCCGTGGTCCGCGGGCCCGCCCTGTCCGGCGAGGGCCTGTACGAGGGCGCGGCCTCGACCTACCTCGCCCAGGCCCGCCCCGGGACGAAGGTCGCGGTCACCGTGCGGCCCTCGAACGTGGCGTTCCACCCGCCCCGCTCGCTCGCGACCCCGATCATCATGGTCGCCGCCGGCAGCGGCCTCGCCCCGTTCCGCGGGTTCCTGCAGGACCGCGCCCTCCAGGCGCAGGCCGACGGCGTCACCCCGGCACCGGCCCTGCTGTTCTTCGGCTGCCGCCACCCCGACGTCGACTACCTCTACCGCGACGAGCTCACGGCCTGGGCCGACGCCGGGCTCGTCGAGCTGCACCCGGCGTTCTCCCGGGTCGACGACCCGGCCCACGTGCAGGACCGGCTGTGGGCCGACCGCGAGCGGGTGGTCGAGCTCGTCCGCGACGGCGCGACCTTCTACGTCTGCGGCGACGGCCGCCGGATGGCCCCCGCCGTCTTCGACACCTGCGCCCGGATCTACGTCGAGGCCACCGGCGCCACCCGCGAGGAGGCCGAGGCCTGGCTCGACGCGATGCAGCGCGACCACGGCCGGTTCGTCAGCGACGTCTTCGCGTGACCCCGGCGGCATCCGGTCCCGGTTCCGGGCGACCGGTTCGGCGCAGGCGCCGGGTGGCCGCCTCGACGACGTCGGCTCGGCGGATCATCGCCGCAGGTCGCAGCTCCTGTTCAGGCGAGCAGGGCCGCGGCCCGGGACGCGCCGCTGTAGATCCCGGCCCGGAGGCCGTTGCGCGTGGCGCGCATCCGGGCCCGGCCCGCGGGGCCGCTCCGGTGCCAGGCCAGCAACGCCTGGCCCCACCGGTTGCGGGCCAGCCGGGCACTGCCGGCGGTCAGCGCGACGTCGGCCCAGCGGCCGGCGACGTCGTCGAACCCGTCGCGGTAGGCGAAGACCGCGGGCTGGACGTAGGCGAGGCCGGACGGGAGGCGGGTCATCATCGGGGCGTACTCGCCGAGCAGCCGGTCCAGTGCCTCGTAACGGGCGCCGCGGTCGGAGCTGATGCTCCCCCGCCGCATCAGCCGCATGTCCACCAGGTACCGGCGCATGCCCCAGAACAGCGGGGTGGACGACCGGGTGCCGATGCGCAGCCACATCTCCTGGTCGACGGCGCTGGCGAGCCCGGTGTCGAACAGGCCGACCTCGTCGAAGCAGCTGCGCCGGAGCAGCAGCGAGCTGCCGTTGTGCGTGGGGTTGTTCTCGGCGAGGAAGCGGTCCATGTCGCAGGGGCCCGCGGGCTGCCAGCGCGGGCCGACCACGCGCCCGTTCTCCAGCATCACGCGCGTGTGGCAGAACGTGGCGCCGACCGGGCCGTCCAGGGTCTGCATCGCGTCGAGGTGCCGACGCAGGAAGTCCGGATGCCACCGGTCGTCCCCGTCGAGGAAGGCCACGAACGGCGCCGACGACTCGACGATGCCCAGGTTGCGGGCCGCGCCGGACCCGGCGTTGACCGTCGAGATCAACCGGATGCGCGGGTCGAGCGCCGCGTGGGCCCGGACGATCTCGGCGGTGTCGTCGGTCGACCCGTCGTCGATCACGACGTACTCGAACCGGCCCTCGGTCTGGCGCCGCACCGAGTCGACGGCCTCACCGACCCACGGCGCGACGTTGTAGGCGGGAGTGATCACCGAGACCAGCGCGCTGCGTCCCGGGAGCGAGGAGCTCATGTCGGGCCCAACGATCCGCTGCACTGCGCAACGTTCCCCCTGAAGGGTGGTTCCGCCCGAAGGGGAGTTCGCGCTCGGCCGGTCCTTCGGCGGCAGCAACCGGACGCTCCGGACGCGCCCGCCGGGATCAGCCCGCGATCGCCTTGGCGACCCAGTCGCGGAACTCCCCGATGTGGTGCTCGCTGGGCACCAGCACGCCGCCCGCGGCGTAGGCCCGCGAGGACATGGCGGGCTGGCAGCGCTCGCAGGCGTCGAAGTCCTGCTGGTTGACGCGGTGGAACAGCTCGACGGAGCGGTCCAGGTCGCGCCCGCCGTCCAGGACCTCCTGCGGGTACAGCCAGTCGCACTCGACGATCGTCCGGTCGGCCGCCACCGGGTACATCCGGTGGAAGATCACGTGGTCGGGCACCAGGTTGATGAAGACCTGCGGGTTCACGGTGATCGCGTAGTAGCGGCGGTCGTGGTCGGCGTCGACGCCGGCGAGCGTCTCGAAGCCGGCGCTGCCGTCGACCGTGAAGCCGCTGACGTCCTCCCCGAAGGCGGCGCCGTGGCCCACGTAGTACTGCGCGGCGTAGCCGTCGGCGAACTCCGGGAGGACCTCGGTCAGCTCCGGGTGGATCGTCGCGCAGTGGTAGCACTCCATGAAGTTCTCGACGATCAGCTTCCAGTTCGCCTTGACGTCGTAGGTGATCCGGCGGCCGACGGCGAGGGTGTCGATCGCCCAGCCGTCGATCGCGTCCGGGTCGCCGAGGCGGGCGGTCACCGCGGCCTGCACGGTGTCGGCGAAGGACGGCGGCTCGTCGGCGAGGCAGATCCAGATCGTGCCGAGCCACTCCCGCAGGGAGACCGTGTGCAGGCCGTACTCGTCCCGGTTGACGTCGGCCATGGAGTTCAGGTTCGGGGCCGCGATCAGGGCGCCGTCGAGACCGTACGTCCAGGCGTGGTACGGGCACTGGATCTTGTTGCGGAGCGAGCCCTCGGGCTCGACGCAGAGCCGGGCGCCGCGGTGCCGGCAGACGTTGAGGAAGGCCCGCACGCCGCCGTCGCGCCCACGGACGAGCAGCACGCTCTCCCCGCCGACGTCGACCTTGCGGAAGCTGCCGGGCTTGGCGAGGTCGCTGCTGCGGGCGGCGGCCACCCAGTTCGCCTGGAAGATGCGGGACTGCTCGAGCTCGAAGATGGTCGGGTCGGTGTAGTGCGAACCGGGCAGGGTCGGGATCAGACTGCCGGTGGACTGCTGTCCGGGGATCTCGACGGTGCTCACTGGGGTCCCTTCACGGTGGCTGGCGGCGGGTCGGCGGTGGGTGAGTGGCGTGGTCGGGCGGTGACGGTCGCTCAGCCGGCGGCGGCCAGGAGGCTGCCCAGCCGGCGGCGCATGCGGCCGAACGACCGGGCGCGGTCGACGCCGAGCGTGGCGACCGGGGCCCCGGACGGGTCGAGGTACACGGCGAGGAAGTCGGCGGTCGCGGGGTCGCCCTCGGCGATCTCGACGCGGCAGTCCGGCGTGCGGTGGCCGGCGAACTGGATCCGGTGCCCGTACTGGTCGGACCAGAAGTAGGGCACCTCGTGGTGCGGCGCCGGGGTGTGCACCCGGCCGAGCAGGGCGGCGACGGCGCCGAGCGGCTGCTGCACCGCGTTGGTCCAGTGCTCCAGGCGCAACGCGGAGCCGGTGAAGCCGCGGTGCGTGTTCGCGCAGTCCCCGACCGCCACGACGCCGGGGACCGAGGTCGCGCCCTGCGCGTCCGTGACCACCCCGTCGTCGAGCGCGACACCCGAGCCGGCCAGCCACTCGACGTTGGGGACCGCACCGATCCCGACCACGACGACGTCGGCGGGGAGCTCCCGGCCGTCGGTCAGCCGGACGCCGGTGACGCGCGGCGACCCGACGATCCCCGCGACGCCGCAGCCGGTGTGCAGCCGGACGCCCGCGGAGGCGTGCAGCCCGGCGCAGACCTCGCCCATCTCCGCGCCGAGCGGGCGCTCCAGCGGAAGGGCGGCGGCCTCGACGACGTCGACCTCGACGCCCAGGCCCACCGCGGTCGAGGCGATCTCGGAGCCGATGAAGCCGGCGCCGACCACGACCAGCCGCGCGCCCGGGACCAGGTCGTCCCGCAAGGCCAGGGCGTCGTCCAGGGTGCGCAGCGTGTGCACCCCGGCCGGCACGGTCCCCGGCAGGGGCCGGGCGCGCGCGCCGGTGGCCAGCACGACCCCGTCGGCGGTGAGGCGCTCGCCGTCGTCGAGCACGACGGTGCGTTCCGCGGCGTCGAGCCCGGTGGCGCGGCGACCCAACCGCCACTCGGCGCCGAGCCCGGCGTCCTCCGGCGTCGTCAGGGCGAGGTCCTCGGTCGACAGGGCGCCGGCCAGGAACTCCTTGGACAGCGGCGGCCGGTCGTACGGCGCGTGCGTCTCGTCGCCGACCACCACGATCCGGCCGTCGAAGCCCTGGTCGCGCAACGCCCGGGTGGCGGCGAGGCCGGCGAGCGAGGCGCCGACCACGGTGACGGCCCGCATCAGGCGGACTCCCCCGCGCCCGCGGCGACCGGGACGCCGGCCCGGGCGTCGGTCTCGACACCCACCGTCTCCTCGACCCAGACGTGGCCGTCGGAGAGGATCACCCGGTGGGTCCGGAGGGCCTTCTTCGCCGGCGGCCCGCTCGGCCGGCCGGTACGGAGGTCGAAGCAGGCGGCGTGCAGCGGGCACTCGACCGCGCAGCCGTCGACCCAGCCGTCGGACAGCGAGGCGTCCTGATGGGTGCACGTGTCGTCGATCGCGTAGAGGGTGCCCTCGACGTGGAAGACCGCGATGGCCACCTCGCCCTGCACCCGGACGGCTTCCCCGTCGGGAAGGTCCGCGACCGCACCGGCATAGATCATGCTCGCTCCTGTTGCTTATGACGGAACTCGCCATGCGATTCGCAACGAAGGATGAGGTGGTGCACGCTAGGTCGTCAACAGGCGACATCCGGTTCGTTGTCACTGGAGTTCGGAGTTGCAGCATGCGCAACAACGACGAGCACATCGAGCAGACCGCCGGGACGCGATCCGCCTCCCAGGCCGTCGATCGCGCACTGTCGATCCTGCCGCTGCTGGCCAAGCACGGCCCCTCCGGCGCCACCGAGCTCGCCCGGGAGCTGGGGGTCCACAAGTCCACCGTGTCGCGCCTGCTCGCCGTCCTCGAGAAGCACCGGCTCGTGGAACCCGCCGGCGGCCGGGGCAAGTACCGGCTCGGCTTCGGCATCGTGCGACTGGCCGGGGCGACCGCGGCGCAGCTCGACATCGCGGCGGAGAGCAGGCCGGTCTGCGCGCGGCTGGCGGCCGAGCTGTCCGGCACCGTGAGCGTCAGCGTGCTCGAGGGCGGGTACGCGACGGTGGTCGCGCAGGAGCCGCCGACCGACCGGAACTGGATCGGCATGCGCTCCCCCCTGCACGCGACCGCCGCCGGCAAGGTCCTGCTCGCCAGCTTCGGCTTCGAGGCCTTGCAGGAGGCGCTCGACCGGCCGCGGCAACGCTTCACCGAACGCACGGTGATCGCCCGCGGCGCCCTGCTCGCGGAGCTGACCCGGGTCCGCGACCGCGGCTGGGCGGTGACCCAGGGCGAGTTCGAGGCCGACCTCAACGCGGTCGCCGTCCCGCTGCGCGGCGCGAGCGGGCAGATCGCGGGCGCCCTCAGCGTGTCCGGCCGCGACGGCCGGCTCGACCCCGCCGACTTCCGCTCCGCCGCCCGGGCGCTGACCCGCGCCGCCGATGCGATCTTCGCCCGGCTGCAGCGGCTCGCCGAGCCATGATCAGCTCCTCGAGGGGCTTGACCCCGTGTGCCACACTTCTTGCGGTCAACAGATATATCAGTCGCGCGGATCACGACCGGGGATGCTCATGACTCGACGCCGTCCGCCCGTGCTCCGCGTCCGGCGTCGCCGCGGGCCGTCACCGGCGGCCCCCGCGAGGTGCGGCTCGTGACCGTCGGGCCACCCGCCATCGAGCGGGAGCACACGGTCCGGCGCGCCACCCTGGCAGCCGCCGTCGGCAACGTCGCCGAGTGGTACGACTTCGGGATCTACTCCTACCTGGCGGCCGTGGCGCTCGACCGGGTGTTCTTCCCCGACGCGGGCCCCTGGGCCCCGGTCTTCACCCTCGGCACCTTCGCCGCCGCCTTCCTGGTCCGGCCGCTCGGCGGGCTGGTCTTCGGGCCGCTCGGCGACCGGATCGGGCGGACCAGGGTCCTCGCCGCGACGGTGCTCATCATGGCGCTGGCCACGGTGTCGCTCGGCCTGGTCCCGGGGTACGCGACGATCGGTGTCGCCGCGCCGCTGATCGTGCTCGTGATCCGGATGCTGCAGGGCTTCTCGGTGGGCGGCGAGTACACCGGCGCGCTGACCCTGGTCGCCGAGTACGCCCCCGACCGGCGCCGGGGCTTCTTCGGCAGCTGGCTCGAGTTCGGCACCCTCGTCGGCTACACGCTCGGTGCCGGCACCTCCGCGGTGCTGGTCGCCGTCCTGTCCGAGGACGACCTGCTCTCCTGGGGCTGGCGGCTGCCGTTCATGCTGGCCCTCCCCCTCGGGCTGACCGGCATCTTCCTGCGGTTGCGGCTGGAGGAGACGCCGGCCTTCCGGCAGCTCGTGGAGCGCTCGCCCGCGATCTCGACCATGTCGCCCCGGCGGGCCTTCCAGATCCTCGTCCGGCGCTACCGCCGGGCGGCGGTGGTCGCAGGCGGCCTCGTCGTGGCCTGGAACGTCACCAACTACGTCCTCACCAACTACGTGCCGACCTACCTGACCCGCACGCTGCCGGACTCCGGCGTGAGCGGGACGAGCGAGGCGGTGACCACCTCGATGCAGGTCGCGGTGATGCTGCTGATGCTGTGCCTGATCCTCGGGCTGGGCCGGCTGAGCGACCGGATCGGTCGCAAGCCCGTCCTCTTCACCGGCAGCGCGACGCTCGTGGTCCTCGGGCTGCCGTCGGTGTGGCTGCTCCGCCAGGGCCCGGCCGGCCAGGTCGCCGGTCTCCTCGTCATGGGCGGCGCGCTGCTCTGCTTCGCCGCGGCGGCCCCCTCGACGCTCCCGGCGCTGTTCCCGACCCTGATCCGCTACGGGAGCCTCGCGATCATCTTCAACGTCGCGGTCTCCGCCGTGGCCGGGACGGCGCCGACGGCGATCAGCGCCGCCGTCGCCGTCACCGGCAACCTCGACTGGCCCGGCTACTACCTCGTGGGCGCGGGGGTGGTCGGTCTGGTCAGCACGTGGTTCCTGCGCGAGCCGGCCGGGCGGGCCCTCGCCGGCGCCGCACCGCTGCAGTCCAGTGCCGATCTCCCCGCACCCGTCCTGTCACCCGACGGCGTGCCGCTCGAGAACCCCGCCCCGTCGGGGCCGTGACACCGGCCCGACCGGGAGCAGTCCACCGCAGATCGGTACGTTGACGTCGGCGCAGAAGGTCACGGCGTGGTCGCCCTCTGGTCGGACAGCCTCTCCGCCGTCTCCGGCGCGGTGCGGTCCGGGATCACGAGCATGGGCGGCTGGTTCTTCATCCTCGCCGCCGGCGGGTTCGTGGTGTTCGCCCTCTGGCTGGCGGTGAGCCGGTTCGGCCGGATCCCGCTCGGCTGCGACGGCGATCGCCCCGAGTTCCGCACCAGTTCCTGGGTGGCACCGGCGTGGCCAAGGGCATCCAGTGGCTGAGCAGCATCAACATGGTGCTCGCCGCGACTACGGCATGACCGCCCACGACGGCGACTTCGTCCTCGACGTGAAGCCGAAGTCGCCAGCCGACGGGGTCCACGAGGCCGAGGCCCGCGGCGGGCACACCATCCTGCCGGGGGAGCCGGGTCCCCCCGCAGGGCGCGACACTGGCCGTTGTGGTCGGAGCAGCGGAGGGCCCGTGTGCACGCGGGGCAGCAGCTGGGGGTGTTGATCCCCGCCGGCCAGGACGACCTCCCGCCGTAGACCTCCTGCGGCGCGCGACGCCCCTGCGAGTACTCGACACCGATGGCGGGGGTGGCGGTGTGGGGACCTCCCGCGCGTCATGTAAGGAGCTCCGGGACTTGATCGGCCCGGGGTTC
>NZ_JBHSQK010000127.1:0-5168 GCF_042658055.1 Pseudonocardia lutea | reverse complement strand
GCTCGCCGCCGACGCCGTCGGGCTGGCCGGGCTGCACGGCGAGCCCGCCTGGGCCGGGCGGCCCGACCCGCGGGCCGACGAGCTCGTCGAGCAGGCGCGCAAGGACGGGCACCGGGCCGCACGCGGCACCACCGTGGTGCTGCCCCTGCAGGTCCGCGGGGAGCCCGCCGGGGTGCTGGCGGTGTGCGGCGACGTCCCGCGGGCCGCGGCGCGGCGGGCGGCCGACTGGGTCGCGGAGGCGCTCGAGCGGGGCCGGCTCGAGGCGTCGGCGACGGCCGCGGAGGAGGCCGAGCTGCGGGCGTTGCGCGCCGAGATCTCCCCGCACTTCGTCTACAACGCACTGACCACGATCGGCTCCTTCGTCGACAGCGACCCCGACCGGGCACGCGACCTGATCCTCGACTTCGCCGAGTACATCCGGCACTCGGTCGCCCGCCGCGGCGACTACACCACCCTGGCCGGGGAGTTCCGCGCCGTCGAGGCCTACCTGGCGCTGGCCCGCGCGGTCCTCGGCGACCGGCTGCGCGTGCAGGTGCGGATCGCGCCGGAGGTGCTGCCGGTCGCGCTGCCCTTCCTCGCCCTGCAGCCCCTGGTGGAGAACGCGGTGCAGCACGGCGTCGAGCGGCGCAACGAGGGCGGGTCGGTGCAGGTCAGCGGCGAGGCCCAGGGATCGGAGTGCGTGATCGTCATCGAGGACGACGGGCCGGGCATGGATCCGGAGGTGGCCCGCGCGGTGCTGGCCGGGGCCGGCCCGGGCGACGGGCTGGCGCTGACCAACGTGGACCGGCGGCTGCGCGCGGTGTACGGCCCGCAGTACGGCCTGGTGATCGAGACCGCCGTCGGCGCGGGCACGCGGGTGGTCATGCGGGTGCCCCGCTTCCAGCCCGGGGTCGTGGCCTCGTGAACTCCGGTCGACTGCGGGTCCTGGCGGTCGACGACGTCGCCCCGGCCCTCGCCGAGCTGACCCGGCTCCTCGCCGGCTCGCGCTGCGTCGAGGAGGTCGTGCCCGCCGGCGACGCGCTCACCGCGCTGAAGCTGTTGCAGGCGCGCCGGTTCGATGCCGCCTTCCTCGACATCTCCATGCCCGGGATGGACGGCCTGGAGCTCGCGTCGCTGCTCTCCCGGATGACGGACCCGCCGGAGATCGTGTTCGTGACGGCGTTCGAGGAGCACGCCGTGTCGGCCTACGGCGTGGGTGCGCTGGACTACCTGCTCAAACCGGTCGCCGCGGAACGGCTCGACGCCACCCTCGCCCGGGTGCTGCGCGTCGCGCGGCCCGCGGACCCGGGGCCGCCCGCCCCGGCCGTCGACGAGCTGGCCGCGGTGTCGGTCGAGCTCGGCGGCCGGACCCGGTACGTCCGGCGGGACGAGGTCCGGTTCGCCGAGGCCCAGGGCGACTACGTCCGGCTGCACACCCGCACCGGCTCGCACCTCGTGCGGATGCCGATCTCGCGGCTCGAGGAGCACTGGTCCGGCGTCGGGTACGTGCGGGTGCACCGCAGCTTCCTGCTGGCCGTGCACGCAGTGCAGGAGCTGCGCAGCGACGCCGGCGGCGGGCTGCTCGCGCACACGGACGCCGGCGACGTCCCGGTGAGCCGCCGGCACGCCCGCGAGCTGCGGGAACGGCTGCTCGAGGCCGCCACCCGGGGCGACTTCTCGCCGGGCCGGCCGCGATGAGCGGGGCGGCCGTGCCCGGAGCGGCCGTGCCCGGGGTGACCGTGCCCCGGGCGGCGGTGCCCGGGGTGCCGGCGCCCGGGGTGGCGGGGTGAGCCGGCAGCGGCGGGTCGCGGTGACCAGCCCGCAGACCCGGGTGGCGCTCGCCGCGCGGCGGGGCGTGTCGGCCGTGCCGCGCTCCCTGACCGGCGACGAGCTGGACGCGGCGGCCGACCTCCGGCGCCGCCAGCTGCGCATCGCCGCGACCACGCTGGCCGCCGCCGCCCTGCTGCTGGTCGGGCTGCCGGTGCTGCTCGGGGTCGTGCCGGTGGACCTGCGGCTCGGGCCGGTCCCGGTCGTCTGGATCGCCGTCGCGCTGCTGCCCTACCCGGCGCTCGCCGGGCTGGCGCACTGGCAGCTGCGCCGCGCGGAGCGGACCGAACGGGGCCCGGTCGTGGCGCCGCGGGACCGCCGCCGGTGACCGCGCTCGCCGTCGTCCCGGTCGTCCTGGCGACGCTGCTGATCGGGGCGCGCGGCGTTGCGGCGCTGCGCTCCACCTCGGACTTCCTCGTCGCCTCCCGGCGGGTCTCCCCCACGCTCAACGCCGCCGCCGTCTCCGGGGAGTACCTGTCGGCGGCGTCGTTCCTCGGCATCGCCGGGCTCGTCGTCAAGAACGGGGTCGGGGCCCTGTGGTACCCGGTCGGGTTCACCGCAGGCTACCTGCTGATGCTGGTGCTGGTCGCGGCCCCGATGCGCCGCACGGGCGCGCTGACCGTACCGGACTTCGCCGAGGCCCGGCTGGGCTCGGCGGGCCTGCGCCGGTTCAGCGCCGTCGTCGTGCTGGTGATCGCCGGGCTCTACCTGGTGCCGCAGTTCACCGCGGCCGGCCAGGTCCTCACGCTGGTCAGCGGCGTGCCGCACTGGGTGGGAATCGTGGTCGCGGGCGCGGCGGTCAGCGTGACGCTCGCGCTCGGCGGGATGCGCGCCGCCACCTACGTGCAGGCCTTCCAGTTCGTGCTCAAGCTGCTGCTGTTCATCGTCCCGGCGATCTGGCTGGTGGTGGCGGTCGGCGCCGGCACCCGCGCCGAGGCCCTGCGGCCCGCGCAGTACGCCGCCTTCCCCCGGCCCACCGAGGTCACCTTCCGGCTGGACACCCGGCTGCAGGTCCGCGAGCCCGTCACGGTCCTCGCGAACGGGGTCCCGGTGCGGCTGGAGCCGGGCGAGCACGTCGCCCCCGGGGACGCGACCTGGGTCTTCCCCGAGGGCGCGGCGGTGCCGGAGATCGCCGGCGCGGCGCTGCCGGGCAGCGCCACCTGGCAGCAGCCGCTGCTCGACGGCGGCAACGGCCACCCGCTGCTGGCCACCTGGTCGCTGCTGGTCGCCACCGCCCTGGGCACGATGGGGCTCCCGCACGTCATCGTCCGGTTCCACACCAGCCCGGACGGCCGGGCAGCCCGGCGGACGGCGGCCATCACGGTGGGCCTGCTCGGCTCCTTCTACGTCTTCACCGTGGTCTACGGGCTGCTCGGCGGGGTCCTGCTGCCCGAGCTGTACCTGTCCGGGGCGACCGACACCGCCGTCGTCGCGCTGCCGAGCCGGGTCGACGGCGGGACGACCGGCGCGGTGTTCACCGCGTTGCTCACCGCCGGCGCCTTCGCCGCGTTCCTGGCCACCTCGCTCGGCCTGCTGCTCGCGCTGGCCGGGGCGCTCGCGCACGACCTGCTGCCCGGCTCGCTGCGCCGGCTGCGGCTGACCGCGCTGCTCGCTGCCGGGGTGATCGTCCTGCTCGCCCTGCCGGCCGTGCGGATCGACGTCGGCGCCGTCGTCACCTCGGCGTTCGCCGTGGCCGCGTCGACCTTCTGCCCGATGCTGGTGCTCGGGATCTGGTGGCGGGGACTGACGGCGCGGGGCGCGTTCGTGGGGATGGCGGTCGGGCTGGCGTCGTCGGCCGGGGTGATGGCGCTGGGCCTGCTCGCCCGGCCGGATCCGGGGCTGGTGGCGCTGCTGCTCGGGCAGCCGGCGCTGTTCTCGGTGCCGCTCGCCTTCCTCACGATGATCGCGGTGTCCCGCCGGGACCGCCCGCCGCCCGGTGCCGAGGCCGCGATGCTGCGCCTGCACCTGGACGAGCGAACCTGAACACCGGACCGCTGGTCGCAGGATTCGACCGTTCGTCCGCCGTTCGTCGTCCGACTCCGCGGTGTGTCGTGGGTTACTTCCGCCGTCTCGGGTAGTCCCGGTGTGCTGTGCCCGGTTCGACCCGGTTCCGCCCGGGTCGACGCAGCCCGTGATCCCACAGTGCGAGGAGGCACCGTGAGCACCACCGAGTCCCCGCCCCCTGCCGGCGAGAGCCCGGCGGGAGGCACCACGGCCCACCCCGACTGGACAACGGTCCAGCAGAGCCCCGAGTTCCAGGCGCTCCGCAGCCGGTTGCGCCGGTTCATCTTCCCGCTCACCGCGGCCTTCCTCGCCTGGTACCTGCTGTACGTGGTGCTGGCGAGCTACGCGGCCGGCTTCATGTCGACCAAGCTCGTCGGCAACATCAACGTCGGCCTGGTCTTCGGCCTGCTGCAGTTCGTGTCCACCTTCGCCATCACGACCTGGTACGTGAAGTGGGCGGACAAGAAGTTCGACCCGCACTCGGAGGCGATCCGCGAGGAGATCGAGGGGGTCCGCAAGTGAGGCTCCTGGCGCAGGGCGGCGTGGAGGGCTCCAGCCCGCTGCTCAACATCAGCATCTTCGCGATCTTCGTGATCGCCACGCTGGCGATCGTGATCCGCGTGAGCAGGAAGGCGTCGAGCGGCGCCAGCGACTTCTACACCGCGGGCGGCGGCTTCTCCGGGCCGCAGAACGGCATCGCGATCTCCGGCGACTACCTGTCGGCGGCGTCGTTCCTCGGCATCGCGGGCGCCATCGCCCTCTACGGCTACGACGGCTTCCTCTACTCGATCGGCTTCCTCGTCGCCTGGCTGGTGGCGCTGCTGCTCGTCGCCGAGCTGCTGCGCAACACCGGCCGGTACACGATGGGCGACGTCCTGGCCTTCCGGATGCGCCAGCGCCCGGTCCGCGCGGCGGCCGCGACCTCGACGCTCGCCGTCTCGTTCTTCTACCTGCTGGCCCAGATGGCCGGCGCCGGCGGTCTCGTCGCGCTGCTGCTGGACATCAAGTCGAAGACCGGCCAGTCGATCGTCATCGCCGTCGTCGGCGCGCTGATGATCGCCTACGTGCTCATCGGCGGCATGCGGGGCACGACCTGGGTGCAGATCATCAAGGCGGTGCTGCTCATCGTCGGCGCCGGCGTGATGACGCTGTGGGTGCTCGCCCTCTCCGGCTTCAACCTGTCCGCGCTGATGGGCGACGCCGTCGCGCACATGGGCTCGGCCGGCGAGAAGCTGCTCGCCCCGGGGGCCCAGTACGGCAAGAGCGGCACCACGCGGCTCGACTTCATCTCGCTCGGCCTGGCGCTGGTGCTCGGCACGGCCGGCCTGCCGCACATCCTGATGCGCTTCTACACCGTG
>NZ_JBHSQK010000126.1:0-9298 GCF_042658055.1 Pseudonocardia lutea | reverse complement strand
CGCCCGCCGGCCGCCGCGGCGTCGCGCAGCACGGCGCGCCGCCGGGCCGGCGGGCACCGGCAGACCAGCAGGACGTGCGGGCGGCGGGCGGCGACGCCCCTCTCCTCGAGCCGGGTGACCACGGCGGGCCGCGGGCGGTCGGCCACCGCCAGCAGCTCGGCGAGCACCTCGGCCCGCTCCCGCCGGTCCGCCTCGGCCTCGCGCTGCCCGAACAGCAGCACCAGCGCCGTGACCATCGCGGCCCGCTCGACGGTCCGGACCTGGCCCGCGCCGAGCTCGGGGACGCCGCCGAGGAGGAGCGTGCCGAGCCGCTGCCCGGCCGCGACCACCGCGGCGGCCCACACCCGCCCGGCCCGGGCGAGCCGGCTAGGCGCGCCGTCCGCGGCGCGGACCGCCTCGCCCCAGCACCCGGCGTCGGGCGGTTCCCCGAACCGGGCGGCCGGCGCGCCCTCGGCGTCGAGGACGACCACCCACGTGCCGAGCAGGCGGGCGAGGGCCTCGGCGAGGTACGCGACGGCACCGCCCTCGAGGACGACGCCGGCGAACCGGTCGTGCGCCGCGGCCGCCTCGGCGATCGCGGCGTGCGCGGTGCGCAGCGCCTCGAGGGCCGCGGCGGTGTCGGCGAGCTGGCGGGTCTGCACCAGCGAGACGGCCGCGAGGGCGGCGAGCGACCCGAGCAGCGCCACCTCCTCGGGCGCGAACGGCCGCGCGGAGCGGTTGGCGGCGAACAGCACGCCGACGAACTCGGCGTCGACCAGCAGCGGCACCCCGCAGATCGCGACGAGGCCCTCCTCGCCCACCGCGGCGTCGATCTCCTCGGTGTGCCGGTAGCGCTCGTCCTCGCCGTAGTTCCCGGTCCAGTGCGGGTTGCGGGTCGCCGCGACGAGCCCGCCGAGCCCGGCACCCAGGGGCAGCCGCAGCGCCTGGAACCGCGGCGACACCGAGCCCGCCGTGGCGCGCATGTAGGTGTCGCCGCGGTCGGCGTCGAAGAGCGTCAGGTAGGCGAGGTCCGTGCCGAGCAGGGCGCGGGCCCGGCGGACGATCGCGTCGAGCACCCCTCCGGTGTCGGACTGCGAGGTGAGCTCCCGGGCGGTCTCCACCAGGGCGGCCAGCTCGGTCTCCCGGCGCCGGCCGGCCTCCATCGCCGACCGGATGCGCAGGACCAGGGCACCGGCCTCGGGCTCGGAGCCCGCGAGCTCCGTCGCGGCGTGCTCCAGCTCCCCGGCCCGGCCGTCCCGACCGGCACCGTCCGCCCGCCCGCCGACCGGGTCGACCCGGTCGACCCGGTCGGCGAGCAGCCGGAGCAGGTCGAGGACGGTGCGCGCCACCCGCGCATCCTGCCCGGTGAGCACGCCCGGAGGCAGCGCCGGGGCCATCTCCGGTGATCAGCGCCGGGCCGGGGTGGTCCCGTCCGGCACGGCGTCCGCGCGGTCGCCGAACCCGTCGTCGGCGGCGAGGTCGCGGTTGCGGGTCTCCCGGTAGGAGGCGACGGCGATCAGCGTGATCACCGAGCTGGCCGCGACGTAGACGGCGATCGCGAAGCCCGTGCCGAACGACGCGAGCAGCGCGACCGAGATGATCGGGGCGAGGCCGCCCGCCGCGACCGAGGCGAGCTGGTAGCCGATCGACACGCCCGAGTACCGGACGCCGGTGCCGAACAGCTCGGACAGGAACGCCGCCTGCGGCCCGTACATCGCACCGTGGAACACCAGCCCGCCGACGACGGCGAGCACGGCGAGGCCGAAGCTCTGCGTGTCGAGCAGCGCGAAGAACGCGAACGCCCAGGCGCCGACCCCGACCGCGCCGAGCAGGTACACCGGGCGCCGGCCGATCCGGTCCGACACCAGGCCCCACAGCGGGATGGTGACGACGTGCACCGCGGCGCCGATCAGGACCGCGCCGAGCACGAAGGACGCCGGCAGGCCGAACCGCTCCTTCATGTACGTCGAGACGACGATGGTGAAGATGTAGTACGAGACGTTCTCGGCGAACCGGGCGCCCATCGCGGTGAGGACCTCCCGCGGGTAGCGGCGCAGCACCTCGAGGATCGGCGGGGTCGGGGCCCTGCCGGCCGCGGCGCGCTCGGCCGCCTTGGCCTGCGCGTCGCGGAACACCGGCGACTCCTCGACCGAGAGCCGCACGTAGAGCCCGATGAGCACGAGCACGGCGGAGAGCAGGAAGGGGATCCGCCAGCCCCAGGCGTTGAACGTCTCCTCGGACTGCACCACCGCGAGCAGCGCGAGCAGGCCGTTGGCCAGCAGCTGGCCGGCCGGGGCACCGGCCTGCGGCCAGCTCGCCCAGAAGCCGCGGCGGCGGGCGTCGCCGTGCTCGGAGACGATCAGGACGGCGCCGCCCCACTCGCCGCCGAGCGCGAAGCCCTGGATCAGCCGCAGCAGTACCAGGAGCGCCGGTGCCGCGACGCCGATCGTCGCGTAGCCGGGCAGCAGGCCGATCAGGAAGGTCGACAGCCCCATCATCAGCAGGCTGACGACCAGCAGCTTCTTGCGACCGAGCTTGTCGCCGTAGTGGCCGAACACGAGGCCGCCGAGCGGGCGCGCCACGAATCCGATCGCGAACGTGCCGAAGGAGAGCAGCGTGCCGGCGACCGGGTCCGCCGCCGGGAAGAAGACGTGCGGCAGCACGATCGCGGCGGCCACGCCGTAGAGGAAGAAGTCGTACCACTCGACCGTCGTGCCCAGCATGGAGGCGGCGACGACCTTGATCAGCGAGGTGCGGGGCGGGGTGCCCGCGGGGCCGCGGGTCGACGGCTGTGTCATGGGACGGGACGCTAGTGCGGCGGGACGCCACAGAGTATGTGGCGGGACCACACTGTTGTCCGGATTCGGTGTGGTCCTGACCCTCGGTCAGGAGGCGGTGGCGCGGTCCGCGGCGTCCGGGCGGACCACGGCCACCGGGGTGTGCGCGTGGTGCAGCAGCGCGCGGCCCGTCGAGCCGAGCAGGGCCCGGCCGACCCGGCCGCGCCCGACCGAGCCGACGACGACCAGGCGGGCGTTCACCGACCGTGCCACGAGGGCCCGGGCGGGCGGGCCGTGGACCAGCTCCCCCGTCACCGGGACGCCGGGGTACTTGACGGTCCAGCCGGCGAGCCGCTCCGCGAGGAGCTCGCGTTCCTGTTCCTCCAGGCCGGCGAGCCCGGCGAGCGCGTCGGCCTCCTCGAGGTGCTCGACCCAGGCGTGCACCGCGACCAGCGGGGCGGACCAGGCGTCCGCCGCGGCGAAGGCGAAGGCCAGGGCCGGCTCGCTCGCCGGCGATCCGTCCACGCCCACCACCACCGGTCGGGCGCGGTCGACGCGCACCAGCGCGGCGTCGGGCAGGACCGGGCCGCGGACCACGACGAGCGGACACTCCGCCCGCCGCGCCAGCGCGGACCCCACCGACCCCACCAGCAGTGCGGCGAACCCGCCGACCCCGCGGGTCCCGACCACCAGCAGCCGGGCACCGGCCGACTCGCGCAGCAGCACCTCGGCCGGGTCGCCCTCGGCCACCACCTGCTCGACGGCCAGCTCGGGGACCACCGCGCGCACGCAGTGGGCGGCACTCCACAGCTGATGGTGGGCGTGCGACCAGAGCAGCGACGACGCCTCGGGATCCGACGACGGCGGCAGCCGGTAGGCGCGCACGAGCCGCAGCACGCAGCGGTGCCGGGCCGCCTCGGCCGCCGCCCAGCGGGCCGCCTCGATCGCCAGGTCCGAGCCGTCGATGCCGGCGACGACGGTGCCCTGCACGGTCACGGGGAACCCCCTGCCGCCCCCGCCTCGGGCCGCACCACGACCACCGGACAGGCGGCGTGGTGCAGGACGGCCTGGCTCACCGAGCCGAGCAACGCCCCGGTGACCGGGCCCCGGCCCCGCGAGCCGACGACCAGCAGCCCCGCCCCCGCGGAACGCGCCACCAGCTCCCGCGCGGCGCCGTCGACCACGCTCACCGCCCGCACCTCGACGCCGGGGTACTTGACGGACCAGCCGGCCAGCCGTCGTTCGAGCGCCTTCTCCTGCTCGGCCTGCACCGCGCTCCGGTCGAGGAGGGGCACGAGGAAGGGATCGAGCACCGCCTCGCTCCACGCGTGCACCGCGACCAGCGGCACCGACCGGCGCGCCGCCTCCTCGAAGGCGAGGCCGAGCGCGGCGTCGTTCTCGCTCCCGCCCCCCTCGTCGGCGTCCTCGCCGTCGCCGCCGTCCACGCCCACGACGACGGGGCCCGTCGGCGCGGACGTCCCGCGGACGACCACCACGGGGCACGCCGCGGTCGTCGCGACGGCGATGGCCACCGATCCCAGCAGCAGCCCGGTGAAGCCGCCGCGGCCGCGCGTGCCGACCACGACCAGGGCCGCCCGCTCGGACTCGGTGCGCAGCACGACCGGGGCCTCGCCGCCGCGGACCCCGCGCTCGATCTCCAGGCCGGGGGCCCGGGCGCGGGCCGCCTCGGCCGCGGCCTCCAGGTGCTCCTCGGCGGCGCGCGCGCCGGCCTGCCGCTGGTACTCCTGCCCGAGCGCGGGCAGGCCCACGGGCCGGAAGGTCGTCCAGCCGACGGCGGCGGCGAGCCGGAGCCGGGCGGCACGGCGCACCGCCTCCGCCGCCGCCCACCGCGTGGCCTCGAGCGCGGCGTCGGAGCCGTCGACGCCCGCGACCACCACTGCGCCGAGCTGCTCCGTCATCGTCCCTCCCCCGGACGCCCGGCTCGACACGGCGGACGTCTCCGCACACGGTCGCCCGGGGCCGGGTGCCGTCGCTGCGGCTTACCGGCCCGCCGGAAGGGGACGAAGGACCCCGCCGCCGGCGCGTCCGGCGGACGCGCGATCAGCCGACGGGCTCGCCGCGCCGGGGCCGCCAGCCGCGGCCGGTCTCGTCGGGGACGAGTGTGCGCCCGCAGCCGCACCGGGAGTGCGCCGTCTCCCAGCTGCGCGCCTGGGCGGGGTGGTTGACCCGGACCATTGCGCCGCAGGCGGGACACTCACCCACCCAGATCGCCTCGACGAGGCCCGACTCGTACCGCAGGTCGCTCCGGTGCACGACACCCTCCTCGGTTCCGCATCGGACCTTTAGCGCGCGGGGCGGTGCCGGCGCCAGGGTCCTTCGGCCCCTCGTGGTCCTTCGTCTCCCGCCGGTGGTCCCCGGCCGGTGGTCTCCGCCGGGGTGTCCCGGCCGGTGTTCCGGCGGGTTCTCAGCCGGCGAGGACCGGGACGCGGTCGGCGGCGCGGCGGCGGGGCGGTTCGGCGGGCGCGGGGCCCTCCGCGGCCGTGACGGCGTCGAGCAGGGCGAGGACCCGGCCGGGCAGCACCGGCCTGCGGTCCTCCAGGCCGGCGACGACGAGCTCCACCCCGACGGTCGCGGCGCGGTGCCGGGCGTGCCGGAGGACGTCGAGGCCCCGGCACTCGAAGGAGCGGACGTCGCGCAGGTCCACGACCAGCCGCCCGCCGCCCGCGCCCGTCGCGACGACGAGCGCGGGCGAGTCCCGCAGCAGGTCGTCGAGCAGGCGCAGCAACCGCGCCCCGTTGCCCGCGTCGAGGTCGCCGGCCACCCGCACGAGTACGGTTCCGGCACCGGGCACCTCGACGGAGAGCTGGACGGGAAGCGCCGGGGCCATGGTTCGCTCCTTCCGCGCCCCCCGGGCGCGGGTCGGGTCCTGGGGGTTCCCGCAGCCTCCGTCGCGCCGGCGCGCCGTCAGTACCCGCGGAGGTCCCCGGCGGGGGGGACCAAGGTCCCGGGCGGGGTACGCGAACCCGTACAGCCGCCGGCCCGGGGTCCGGTCGCTCAGCCCGTGGACGCCCGACCGGTCCAGCGCGGCTCGACCTCGGCCCACTCCCGCTCCCACTCGGCGGCGCGCAGCCGCGCGACCCCGGCGAACGCCAGCCGTCCGAGGCCCGCCACCGTGAGCCCGCCGAGCAGCAGCAGGGCGCCACCCGACAGGACCGAGACGAACACGACCTCGGACCCGGCGAGCGGGGCGCGGGCCAGCCGTCCGTCCGCGGTCGCCCAGGCGTCGATCTCGTCCCCGGCGTGCTTCGGCGCGGTGACCTCGGTGCGGCCGGTGCGCTCGATCCCGTCGCGCCCGGTCCAGCGGACGTCGGCGGGGATCCGGTTGCCGGCCTCCGGGACGACGGGGACGTCCTCGGCGAGGACGACGCTGACCGGGGTGCGCGCGCGGGCCTCCGCCGCGGCACGGGCGGCGAGATCTCCGTGGACGCCGAGGCCGACGACGAGGGCCGCACCGAGGGCCACGAGCGCCATCGCGCAGACCACCCACGCGACGAGGTCCGCGAGGCGGTCGGAACGCCGCCGGGGCAGTCGGTCCCGGCGCGGCGATGCGGCCATGCGCGACAGCGTCGGAAGGACGGCGGGTGCCGGGCAGGGCCGAAGGTCCGCAGGTGTCCCGGCATGGGTCGGGACTCCGCGTCGGGACGTGCAGGGGCGGTCGTCAGGACAGCGGCGCCACCCACCGCAGCCAGGAGCCGCGCGGGGAGTGCGGGCGCAGCTCGAAGCTGCCGCCCCGGCGTCGCGCCCGGCGCTCCAGGTTCGCCAGCCCGCTGCGCCGCGCGCCCTCCCCCGGCCCCACTCCGTCGTCGGTCACCACGAGCGAGAGCCGGTCCCCACCGTCCACCGTCTCGGCCACGACGTCGACCTCGACCTGCGACGCGTGGGCGTGCTTGGCCGCGTTGACGAGCGCCTCGCGCAGCACGGCGACCAGGTCGTCGGTGAGCCCGGGGTCGTGCGCCGCGGCGACGAGGGTCTCCGCGGGACCGCTGAAGCGCAGCAGCGGGGTGAACCCGAGCAGCCGGGCCGCCTCGGTGACGACGACGAGGATCCTGCTGCGGACGCCCTCGTCGTCGCCGGTCCGCTGCAGCGAGAAGATGCTGGTCCGGATCTGCGCGATGGTGTCGTCCAGGTCCCCGATCACCTGGGCCACCCGGCCGGCCTCGGGCCCGTCGAGCCGGGCCGCCACGCCCTGCAGCGACAGCCCGGCCGCGAAGAGCCGCTGGATGACGTGATCGTGCAGGTCGGCGGCGATCCGCTCGCGCTCGTCGAGCATGCGCAGCCGCTCCCGCTCGACACGGGACTCGGCGAGCTCGAGCGCCACCGCGGCCTGGTTGGCGAAGCCCGCGGTCATGTCGAGGTCCTCCTCGGTGAACGGCGCCCGCCCGATGCGGCGGGTCAGGAGCAGCACCCCGTCGTTGCGCTCGGCCCCGACGAGCGGGACCACGAGGATCGGCCCGATGCGCAGCTCGGCGACCTCCACGGCGGGCTCGAGGTGTGCCAGCTCGCGGGGGTGGGCCAGGCGCAACGGCTGCGTGGTGTCGAAGACGTGCCCCGACAGCGTCCGGTCCCGCGGGATCGTCCGGCCCTCCAGCTGCCGGGCGACGGCGTGCTGCCCCGGGCTGCCGGCCGCCAGCTCGACGCGCAGCTCGTCCTCGTCGTCGGGCAGGAGCACGATGGCGAGGTCGGCGTCGGCGAGCTCGCGGCTGCGTTCGGCGATGGTGCTCAGCGGCCGCCCCGCAGAGGGGTCCAGCGTCTCGCGGGTCACGGCGGCGGTGGCGGCCAGCCACTCCCCGCGGCGGCGGGTGGACTCGTACAGGCGGGCGTTGTCGATGGCGACGCCGGCCGTGACCGCGAGGGCGCGGGTGAGCTCCTCGTCCTCCGCCGTGAACTCCCCGCGCGTGCAGTCCGCGAGGTAGAGGCTGCCGAAGATCTGCTCCCGGACCCGGATCGGGACCCCCAGGAAGCTGCTCATCGGCGGGTGACCGCCGGGGAAGCCGCACGAGCGGGGGTCGCCGGCGACGGTGCGCAACCGGATCGGCCGGTCCTCGTCGATCACCGCGCCGAGCAGCCCCTTGCCCTGGGGCAGGTCGCCGATCCGACGCACCACCGTGTCGTCCATGCCGGTGTGCACGAGCTCGGCGATCCGCCCGTCGCCACCGAGGACGCCGAGCGCGGCGTAGCGGGCGTCGACGAGCTCGCGGGCGGCCTCGCAGATCCGGCGCAGGACCACCGGCAGGGTGAGGTCGGCGATGACGGCCTGGTTGGCGCGCAACAGCCCGCGCAGCCGGCCCTGGGTGGACATGACCTCGCCGGCCCGCTGCACGAGCTGGCGCAGCAGCTGGTCGAGCTCGAGCCGGGGCTGGTCGGGGAAGGTCAGCGCAGGATCCGGGGGCATGCCGTTCCGCGGCCGCTGCGCCCCCGCGCCGGCGGCGGGCTCGTCGACGGACATCGTGCCCCCTCCGCGGTCCCCCGTCCGCGTGGCGCGTCGACGTCCCCGGCCGCGCCACGGACCCGAACGCTACGCAGGGCGGGACCTGCGCGCCAGGGCCCCGGCGGGGCCAACGGACGGGCACCCGTGCGGCGGATCCGGCGGGCCCGCCGCGGGCCCGGGGAGTGGGCCAGGACACCCGGAGCCCGGGACTTCCGGCCCTGCCGGGCGGGGCCGTCCGGCACGGAGGCTGGGCCGGTGATCGTGCCCTCCCCCGCACCACGCCATCCCGTCCTCCGCCACCCGGTCCCGTACGGCCCCGTCGGGGCGGTCCGGTCGTGACCGTCGCCCCCGTGCGCCCGGTCCTCGTGGTCGACGACGGCGGCACCGTGGCCGCGATCGCGGCCCAGCGCTGGGCCGCGGCCGAGGCCAGCCGGCGCGACCTGCCCTTGCAGCTCGTCGCGACGCAGGCGGACGGCGCCCGCGCGGTCCGGCGGCTGCGCGGTGAGTACCCCCGGCTCCCGGTCCGGCTGCACCGGGTGTCCGACCCGCTCGGCCGGGTGCTGCGCCCGCTGACCGCCGACGCCGCCCTGCTCGCGCTGCCCGCCCCCGCCTCCGGTCCGGTCCTCTCGACCTCCTTCTGCCCGACGGCGGTCGTGCCGGCCGACGAGACCGCCCGCGGCCGGGTGGTGGTCGGGGTCGCGCCGTGGACCCCCGAGGACGTGCTGCGCACCGCGGTCGAGGAGGCGCTCGAGCGCGACGCCGAGCTGGTCGCGGTCCGGGCGTGGCGGGCGCGGACGCGGGGGCTGCGGGAGCTCGCCCGGATGCTGCCCGGCCCGTTCGGCACGGGCGCACAGGACGACGGCGGGAGCGACAGCGCCGACGACGCCGGCCGCGAGCTCGAGCAGGTGCTCTCGCCCTGGCGCATCGGCTACCCGGAGCTGCGGCTGCACCCGCTGGTGGTGCACGGCGACGCGGCCGCGGTGCTGACCATGCTCTCCGTCGACGCGGAGCTGCTCGTCGTGGGGCGCTCCGGACGCGGCGGCCTCGTGCGGGCCGTGGCCGGCGCGCCGGGCGACGACGCCGTGGCCGCGCG
>NZ_JBHSQK010000125.1:0-12215 GCF_042658055.1 Pseudonocardia lutea | reverse complement strand
CGAGACCCGCTCGCCGACTTCGTAAACAGCTCCTAGTGCCTCGGACAGCACCTCCGCAACCTCCGTCATCGACAGGTGGTCGCTGGCGAACTCGAGCTCGACCTCGTCGAACCGCTCCGGTGCGGCGATGGCGGCCGCGGCGGCCGAGCCGATGTCCTGCACGGCCACCAGGGCCAGTCGGGTTCGGGGTTTCACGACGCTGACCAGGCCGCCCTCGATCCCGCGCGGGAACAGGAAGGCCATCTCCGGCAGGAAGTTGTCCATGAAGAAGCCCGGCTTGAGCAGGGTCCAGTGGGGGAAACCGGCGGTGCGGACCCGGTCCTGGATCGCGGTCTTGGCCCCCAAGGTGGGTTCCATCGAGGTCCAGCGGCCCTCGGCCCAGCCGGGGGTGTCGGTGTGCTGTCCGGCCCCGGTCACGGAGGTGTGCACGAACTGCGGCACGCCGGCCGCCTTCGCAGCCTCGATGAGGTTGACGCCCTGGGTCACCTCCCCGGCGAAGTCGAAGCCCTCGGGGGTGAGCTCGGGCATCTGGACGGAGAAGACGGCGCGGGCGCCCTCGGCGGCCAGGTCGATCGAGTCGCGGTCGCGGAGGTCGCCGGTCACGAGCTCGGCCCCGAGCGCCTCGACGGCCTTGGCGTGGTCGGTGGCCGGGTCGCGCACCAGGGCGCGCACGGGCACGCCCATCGCGAGCAGCGCACGGGCGGTGGCGCCGCCCTGTCGGCCGGTGGCCCCGGTGACCAGCACGGGTGCGGACGCTCTCGGCATGGGGCCTCCTCGAACTCTAAACGGCGGGGCCCGCCGTTTCCGTCGAGTACGATACGGCGGGCCCCGCCACTTAGCAAGGTCGGAGAACTCATGGGCGACCACCAGCGCGCCGACGCCCGGCGCAACTACGCGCGCATCCTCGCCGCGGCCGAGCAAGAGGTCGGCGTCCATGGCGCCGGCGCCTCCCTGGAGCAGATCGCCCGCACGGCGGGAGTCGGTTCGGCGACCGTGCGCCGCCACTTCCCGACCCGCCGCGCACTGCTGGAGGCGGTGTCGCGTGAACGGATCGAGACCTTGTGCGTCCGCGCGCGTGATCTCGCCGGCGTGGACGACAGCCGGGAAGCACTGTTGGCGTGGCTGGCCGATCTGCTCGCTTACTCCGTGACCGCCCGGGGGCTGGCGGCTGCGTTGTCCTACGACGACGCCGAGGTGGCCGGGTCCGATCCGGTGGCCAGCTCTTGCGCGGTGCTGATGGAGACGGCCGCCGGCCCGCTGGTGCGCCGCGCCGTCCGGGACGGCGCGGTGGCGTCGGACGTCACCGTCTCCGACCTGATCGCACTGGTCGTCGGCGTCGTGCTGGCCACGGAGCACCGGGCTCACCCCGCCGCCCAGGCTGAGCGTCTCTTCCAGCTCGCGGTCACGGGCCTGAGCCCGGCGCGCTGACAACGGCCTCGGCGGCCTGCCCACCTTCCACCCGCCGGTGGGGTGAGGGCACTCAGCCGGGCTGCACGGTCTGCAGCAGCGGCAGCAGGTGGTCGCCGAGCCGGACGACCTCGCTGCGGTAGGGCGTGTCCGACAGGACGAAGTGGGTGACGCCGAGGTCCGCGTAGCGCTCCAGCGCGTCGGCGACCTCCGTGAAGGAGCCGACCAGCCAGGTGGTGCCCGCGCCGCCGCCCCCGTGGCGGCCCGGCGCGGTGTAGAGGCAGGCGTCCAGCACGTCACCGCGCGCGGCGAGATCGAGCAGCCGCTGCTGTCCGACGGACCCGCGGTGGCCGTCGATCTGCACCTCGCCGGTCTTCGCCATCTCCGCGACGCGTTCCTCGGCGACGCGCCAGGCCTCGTCCGAGGACTCCCGGGCGACGGTGGTGATCCGCAGCCCGAACTCCAGCGGCGGGTGCGCCCGGCCGAGCTTCTCGGCGAGTGCCTGGAGTCGGTCGACCCGCGCCGCGATCCCTTCCAGGGGCTCGCCCCAGAACAGCTGGACGTCCGCCTCGGTCGCGGACACCTCCTCGGCAGCGGGCGAGGCGCCGCCGAAGTAGAGCCGGGGCGGCACGACCGGACGGGGGACGACCGTGGAGTGCTCGACCCGGTAGAACTCGCCGGTGTAGGTCACGTCCTCCTCGGTCCAGAGCCTGCGGACGACCTGGAGGAACTCGCGGGTTCGGTCGTAGCGCCGCGCGTAGTCGGCCTCTGCGTCGCCGTAGGCGGCCAGGTCGTCCCGCCCGGTGACGACATTGACGAGCACCCGCCCTCCGCTCAGCGCGCTCAGCGTCGCGGTGGCGCTGGCGAAGTGGGCAGGCTGCCAGTAGCCCGGCCGAGCGGCGATCAATGGCGCGAAGGTGCGGGTCCGCGCCGCGACCGCGGCGGCCAGGGCGAACGTGTCGGGGCGCCCCCATCCCGTGCCGATCAGGGCGCCGCCCCAGCCGTGGTCCTCGGCGGAGCGGGCGAGCTCGACGGAGTAGTCGAGGCTGCCCCAACCGTCGACGGTGTCGTCGCCGCGATGGCCCGGCTGAACCATGTTGGGCAGGTACCAGAGGAAGTTCCGGCGCGGCAGGGGTTCGGGCACGGTCGGCCTCCAGGTGGATCGACGGTCCCCGGTCCCGGGCGCACCGGGACCGGGAGCACGGGCTTCAGCCCGCCGGGACGTGCCGGCGCACCCAGTCCACGGCCGTGGTCGCGACCGCGTCCTGGCTCTCGTAGAAGGTGTGGGTGGCGCCGGGGATCACGACGACGTGTGAGCCGGCGGGCAGGAGGTGCTCGCCCTCCGCGGTGATCGCGGCCAGGGCTTGCTCCTGCTCGCCGGTGTCCCCGTGGATCACGAGGACGGGCACGGGCACCGCACCCAGCAGCTCCTCCTGCGTGCCGGTGGCACCGAGCTTCGGCCGGCGTCGGTTGACGACGACGTGCGTGCGGCTCGGAGAGTCCACCGCCAACGCGACGTCCTCGTCCCGGTACCACGCGGCGAGCTGCTCGGAGTCGAGGAACGGGTACGGCGCGTCGCCGTCGCCCGCCCCGGTCAGCGCCCCGGTCAGGACGAGCGTGCGGACCCGCGGCCGTTGCGGGGCTACCCGCAGCGCGATGGCCGAGCCGAGGCTCTGCCCATGCAGCACCTGACGGGCGTAGCCGAGCGAGTCGAGGTGGTCCAGTCCGGCGTGGGCGTCCGCGAGCAGGTGGTCGGCGTCGACCACCTCCCCCTCGGACTCGCCGAACCCGCTGAGGTCCAGGCGCAGGACCGCAAGGCCGAGGGCTGAGTACTCCGCGGCGAGCCGGTCGAACCGACCGCCGGCCCGTCGGTCGGAGAGAAAGCCGTGCAGGAGCAGGACCGCGGTGTCGGCCGTCCCGGGGGTCAACGTGGCGGCGAGCGACCCGCCCCACCCGCTGGTCAGGCGCAGCTCGGTCTCGGTGCTGGTCATGAGAGCCCCAGGTTCTCACGCAGGGTGGTGCCCTCGTACTCGGTCCGGAACACCCCGAGCTTCTGCAGGTGCGGTACGACGGCCCGGCCGAAGTCGTCGAAGGACCCCGGGAAGTGGGTGGGGGTGATCAGGAACCCGTCGGCGGCGCCCGAGCCGAAGATCTCGGCGAGCTGCTCGGCGACCTGCTCGCCGGTGCCCACGATCTGGGGGGTGAGCTCGCTGGTCGAGAACTCGATGCCCGCCTCCGCGAGGGTGACTCGGTCCCGGCGGGCGCCCAGCAGGGCGTCGAGCTGGGTGATCGCCCTGGCCTCGGTCTGCCCGTCGGTTGCCCGTTCCTCGAGGACGTCGACGTAGCGGGCGGTCAGGTCGACCCCGGTCAGGTCGATGCGGGCGAAGTGGCTCAGGAAGGTCGTCCCGGACTCGGGGGTGATCCTGGTCCGCAGGAAGTCCCGCCGAGCCTCGGCGATCTCGCGGGTCTCGCCCACGATGGGCTGCACCGCCGCGAACAGCCGGATCCGCTCGGGATCCCGGCCCGCCGCGCGCGCCTTGGCCCGCAGGTCGTCCTTCTTCGCTCGCAGGTCCACCCGGGTGCGCTCGATCGCGAAGATCACCTCACCCCAGCGGGCGCCGAACTCGCGGCCCCGCTGCGAGTCGCCCGCCTGGATGATGACCGGGTGGTCCTGCGGGCTCGGCGGCAGGTTCAGCGGCCCGCGCACCGCGACGTAGCGGCCCTTGTAGTCCGGGACGGTGATCCTCGACGGGTCGGCGAAGACGCCGGTGCCCTGGTCCTGGACCAGGGCGTCGGGCCCCCAGGACCGCCAGAGGGCGAGTACCGCCTCGACGAACTCGTCCCCGCGGTCGTAGAGCTCGGACCCGGTGAGCTCCTCGGCGTTCGGGAAGTTGAGGTAGTTCGCGGGTCCGTGGGACTGGATGACGTTCCATGCGACCCGGCCGCCCGAGAGGTGGTCGAGACTGAGCAGCGTGCGTGCCAGGTTGTAGGGCTCGTTGAAGCTGGTGGACAGGGTGACGCCCACGCCGAGGTGGGTGGTGACGGCGGCGATCTGCCCGGCGACCTAAGCGGGGTCGTGCTTGATGGCGTTCGAGTGCCCGTGCCGGGTGAAGCCCTCGTGGTGGCTGACGGTCTCCGGGATGAAGGCGAGATCGAACTTCGCGGCCTCGAGGCTGCGGGCGGTCTGGTGCAGGAAGTCCCGCCCGAGCCAGTCCCGCGAGGAGTACGGGTGGCGCCAGGCGCCGGCATAGTGGCCGCTCGGGAACAGCACGTAGCCGCCGAGGAACAGATGGCGTTCGGTCATGGTGAGTGCCTCCTTCGAGAGGTCAGGGGGAGACGCGCCCGACGCCCTGGGCGTACAGGTAGCGGTTCGGCTTGGGCGTCCACTGCAGGCCCTTGGACACGACGCCGGTGAACGGCGACGGGTACAGGAAGATCGCGTGGGCCTGGTCGTGGGCGTTCTGCACGGCCCGGTTCACGAGGTCGGTCTTCACCCCAGACAGCGACGAGACCGGTCAGCAGCCGGCCGCCGATGTACCGCCAGCCGACAGGAGCGCGCAGGCGCCGGGCGACGGTGTCCGAGGTGGATCAGCAGGAGCGGGGACGATCTGTGGAACGGACACGTGGATCCTCAGGGCGGGAAGGGTGGAGCAGGCCTCGTTGCGGGCGATGGCCTCGGTGCGGGCAATGTCGGACAGGGGGCGGCCGAGATGTCGTCGAG
Organism: Pseudonocardia lutea; assembly: GCF_042658055.1. NCBI lineage: Bacteria > Bacillati > Actinomycetota > Actinomycetes > Pseudonocardiales > Pseudonocardiaceae > Pseudonocardia > Pseudonocardia lutea. The sequence continues at coordinate 7,087 of NZ_JBHSQK010000125.1, read as the reverse complement.
GCACGGGCGGGCGCATCAGGACGGTCCGGCGGTCTCCTCGCTGTCATTCCGCACGTGCCCGCTGCGCAACGCTGCGACGACGGGCGCGCTGGCTGCAGGCGATCGGAGGACGGGGCGTGGTCACCGGGACCGCGTACGGGCGGTCAGTGCAGCCGACAGCTCGCCGAGTGCACCGTGCCGTGGTCGATGAACCGGCGCTGGGTCAGGCTCCCGGCCCGCACATCCGTGGGCGTACAGGGGGACACCGTCATCCCCGGACGTAGCCCGGGGGAACGTCGACACGGTGTCTGCACACGGAGAGTAGAACCCATCACCCTGATGGGTGTCCAACCGCGAATGCTCATCGGAAGCGATAAGCGTACGTGATCAGTGGCGCGGATCTCGTCAGAAGATCGGTGCGTCGGTCGCGCGGCCCGCGGGTGCCGTCAGATGGACGGCGTAGCCGGATGTCCGGACGTTCTGCCTGCTCAGCGGCGTGTGGCGGTTGCGTCACTCGCGTGTTCGTGCGCTTGACAACCGGAACGGGTGACGGGTTGAGTGCGAGTTGTCCATCCAGAGCGGCCGAGAGACCCGGTTCGACGACGCCGCAGCAACCGCACCGCTCGGTGCGGTGCTTCAGCCGGGAGCGATGGGGGAGCCGTGCTCACGAGGAGCCAGGAGACCTGGTCCCGGCGCCGGCACGTGGACTTCTGCCGCACCGAGGCCGCCCCTTTGTCGGTGACGACCATTGCGTCCGCCCACCGGCGGTACTGCCGGCCGCACGGATGCCCCGTCGCCCCGATCCTGCGTCCTCCCGGAGCACAGCCATGTCTGCACCCGTTCCTCCCGACCCGACCTTCCCGACCTTCCCGACGAGCCTCGACGACCGCCACGCCGACCTCGGCGATCGGCTCCTCGCCTCGCTCGAGGCGCTGGTCGAACGGCACCGGGGGCGTTCGAGCGGCGACGACACCGCCGACGGCGAACTGATCGCGGTCGAGGCGGCCCACCGGCGCCTGGTGGTCCGCGTCGCTTCGCCGCGCATGCGGAGCTGACGCCGACACCGGGAGCAGGTCGCCGCGCTCAAGCAGGGTCCGAGGCGTATTGACCCGGGTGACGCTGAGGGCCGACACATCCGCGTCGACGACCCGGTCGAGGCGCTGCGCCTCTAGCGGTTGTCGTACGCCGCGCGAGCGGCGTCGATGTGCGGCAGGTGCGTGATGCTCCACTCGATCAGTGGCGCGGTGGCTTCGCGCAGGGTTCGACCCATCGTGGTCAGCTCGTAGCTGACGTGCGGTGGCATGACGTTGTGGACAGTGCGCGTCAGGATGCCGTCGCGCTCGAGGTCGCGCAGTGTCACGGTGAGCATGCGCTGGCTGATGCCGTCGATGGCCCGCTTGAGCTCGGTGAAGCGCCGCGGTCCGTCCTTGAGCATGCGGACGATCAACAGTGCCCACTTGTCCCCGACGATCCCGAGGACTTCGCGGGCTTGGCACGGGTCCTGCATGGTTACCTCCTGAGAACCGGGGCACCGGAAAGTGCCGTATTGCCCGGTGCGCGTCGTGGGGATGACGATGTTTCGGTTACCAAAGGGTACCGAGGCACGAGGAGGAACCGACGACGATGGCCACGTTTCTGCTGGTGCACGGCGCCTGGCACAGCGGGCGGAGCTGGGACCGGGTGGTCCCGCTGCTGGAGTCGGCCGGGCACCGGGTGCTCGCGCCGTCGCTGACCGGTTACGGCGACAAGGCGCACCTGCTGGGCCCTGAGGTCGGGCTCGGTACTCACGTCGAGGACGTCGCCGGTCTGATCGAGAGCGAGCGTCTCGACGGCGTCGTGCTCGTCGGGCACAGCTACGCCGGGATGGTCATCTCGGGGGTCGCCAACCGGGTCCCGGAGCGGATTGCGCATCTGGTGTTCCTCGACGCGATGGTCCCCGAGGACGGCGAAAGCGCAGTCGACGTCCTTCCGGTCACCAAGCAGCTGATCGAGGTCGCCGTGGACGGCTGGCGCGTTCCGCCGATGCCGGAGCAGCCGCCACCCCTCGGCCTGTTCGGGGTCACCGATCCCGACGACGTCGCCTGGTTGCGCTCGATCCTGTCGGACCACCCGGTGCGGTGCCTTGAGGAGCCGGTCAGATTGGACGCGCCGGCCGCGCGCACGATCCCGCGCACGCACATCCACTGCGTCGGGGGTCGGCCTGCGGGCATCACCCGGCGTCCCGTCCCGGCTGGCGAGCGGGTGCGTGAGCTGCCGACCGGCCACGACTGCATGATCACCATGCCCGCCGAGCTCACCGGGCTGCTGCTCGAGGCAGCGGCCTGACAACGGCGCCGACATCGGTTCGTGGGGAAGCTCGGGTCGAGTGTGCACGTGCCGGATCGGGGCCATGGCGAGCGACCTCGGCGACCTGGGCGGCATGGTTCCTGGCCGCCCGGCCGCGGCTCGCCACCGCGGCGAGCGGGTCGGTGATCACTGTGGGATGCCTGTTCCCGTTGGCGCTGGTCGGCCTCCGCCCGCTCACCCGTCGGCGCCGGCGTGGACGTAGGCCGTGGGAGGGACCGCCCCTCGGTTCTTGGTGCTGGGCTTCGATCCCGTCAGGGCAGGCCGTCGCCCGGCGGCGGCGTCCGGTGCAAGAGATGGTCGCCGATCGTGCGGGCTGCGTGGGCGGCCGGATCGTGGCTGGCCACGGTGCGGGCGTTACGCCAGTGGCGGTCCAGCCCGGCGGAGGTGAGGGTGGCCGACGCGCCGGCGGCGTCGAAGACGATCGTGGCCGCCCCCTGGGCGGCGCGGTCGGCCGCCACCTTCGCCTGCGTGACCTCGATAGCGGCTGCGGCGAGTTCCTCGGGCGTGCGGTGTCCGGCCGCGGCGTCGAGGGCACGCGCTGCACTGAGCACCACGGAGCGGGCGGTGTAGGCGAGGACGCCGGCCTCGCCGACCGCGGCCTGGACGAAGGGGTCCTCGGCGGCCCGCTCGGCCTCGGCCGTCTGCGCGGTGCGTGGGTTGGCGCGGGTGAAGGCGGTGATGTCGGAGACCGCGCCCGTGGCGATCCCGGCCGCAACCGCAGCAAGGTGCAGGGCACGGAAGCTGGAGGTCACGGTCGGTCCGGAGCGCCCTGGTACGGCGTGCAGCACGTCGGCGGGGTCCACCTCGACGTCGGTGAACACGGCTGACCCGGTGGCGGTCAGGCGTTGCCCCATTCCTTCCCAGTCGTCCCACAGCTCGATGCCGGGGGCGTCGGCGGGCACGAGGACCCAGACTGGTCGGTCGTCCTCGTCGCGGGCGAGGACGGTGAGGTGGGTGGCGAACAGCCCGCCGGTGGCGTAGTGCTTCTCGCCGGTGAGGAGGAGGCGCCCGCCCGTGTGCCGCAGTCGGGTCCCCACGTCGAAGGGCCGAGAGCCGGTGCGTTCTGAGGTCGCCTCGCCGATCAACACGCCGCGCACGGCGCGGAGCCGGCGGGCGGCGTCGGGGACGTCGGGCTCGAGGAGCCGTTCGACATGAACGAAATGAGGGCGGGTGGCCTGGGCGACGTTGGAGTCGGCCGCGGCGAGTCGCACCACGGTCCGGACGACGTCGGCGATCGACCCGCCTGCCCCGCCCAGGGCGACCGGGACGCGCAGCGAGCCCAGCCCGGAGTCGCGGAAGGCCTGCATCTCACGGTAGGGCAGGGTGCGCTGTTCCTCGCGGCCGCGTGAGCCGGCCCGGACGCTGTCGGCGAGGGCGGGAAGCACTCGCGTGAGGAGCTCGTGGCGGTCGCTCGTGGCGTGCGCACGCCCGGGGGCTTCGCCGTGGCAGGCGCGACGGGTCAGCGGGTCACGGGTGGGCATGGGTCCTTCCGGGGGGTGATCGGTCGGCGGTCGGGATGCCGACAGATCGCGCTCGCCTGTCGTCGGAGATCGACGTGGCGGCGCGCCCGGAAGAGCGGCCGAAGGGCCTCGGACGGTGCCATCGCTCGGATGGTCGCACGAGCGAGGCGCGCGGCGGAACCGCCCGGCGTGGGCCCGGCCACTGCGCGGTGGGCCGTCGAGTGTGGTCCACCACGGAGGTCCGGTTACATCTCCCGGCGTCGGATGTCCGAACCTTCCTCCGGCGCCGGGCTCGGTGTTTCTCCTGGTGGGAACGTCCGGGTGACTGTCCGGACAGGTCGGCGCCCGGCACGGCGGTGGGGCTCACAGATGTCGTTCGGACCCTTGACTCACGTGCGGTCGTGATCCCTAGAGTGAGTTCGGGCCCACGGGCCACACCCATCCAGAGCGGCCGAGAGACCCGGCTCGACGACGCCGCAGCAACCCCCCGCTTGACGGGTGCGGGTGCTACCGCCGGGAGCGATGGAGGAGCGATGTTCGTCGGGGTGCGGCGGCGGCACGTGGATCTCCTGCGCACGGCCAGCGCGGGCTGTCGGCCTCGAGGTGGTCTCGACAGCCCCGGCTGCCGGCGTGAGCCGTCGTAGTCGGTCCACTTCCGCTTCGGAGGAGCTCTCAATGACCTGCGCCCCGTCCTCGAGTGCGGCGACGTGAGCGCGTCGTCGCCGTCCGAGGCCGCACCGGCTCCGCCCGCACCCGGCCCTACACGGCAGCGCGGTGCCACGGTCTGGCTGACCGGTCTGCCCAGCGCGGGCAAGTCCACGATCGCGCACGCCTGCGAGCCCAGGCTCCGCGCTCGTGGGTTGCGGGTCGAGGTGCTCGACGGCGACGCCGTCCGGCCGCACCTGGCCGCGGCCCGCGGGTACTCCCGCGAGGACCGCGCGATCAACATCCGCCGGATCGGTTGGGTGGCGGAGCTGCTGGCGCGAAACGGGGTGCTGGTGCTGGTATCGGCCATCGCGCCCTTCCGGGACGTGCGGGACGAGGTCCGTGCAGCGCACGCCGACAAGGGCACCGAGTTCGTCGAGGTGCACGTCAGCACCCCGGTGGAGATTGCGTCCGAACGCGACGTCAAGGGCCTCTACGCCCGCCAGCGCGTCGGCGAGATCTCCGGCCTCACCGGCGTCGACGACCCCTACGAGGTGCCGCTGGAGCCCGACCTCGTCATCCCCGCCCACGAGCAGCCGGTGGAGAACTCGGTCGCGCTGCTGCTCGCGCACCTGACCGACCGCGGGCTGACGGGCCCGGCCACACCCGAGGAGTCCTTGAGTTGAGCACCGCCCCTGAATCTCCGCCGTTGCTGCCGATCCCACGGTGGGAGGACGCCGCGGTCGCGGTGGCGGCTCCCGGCGCCGGTGCCGGCAACTGGGTGGGGGCTCCGAGCGTCGTCCTCGCCGACGGCGTCTACCACGCCGCCTACCGGTTGCGTGCCCCGTTGGGACACGGCCGCGGCCTGGCCACCGTTCTCGCCCGCTCGACGGACGGGATCCGGTTCACCGAGGTCGCCCGGGTGACCAAGGAGCGCTTCGGGGCGGAGTCGCTGGAGCGCCCGGCCCTGGTCCGCACGCCGGAGGGGCGGTGGCGGCTCTACGTCAGCTGTGCCACGCCCGGGAGCAAGCACTGGTGGGTCGACGTCCTGGAGGCCGACGCCCCCGAGGAGCTGGCCGAGGCGCCGCGCCGCACGGTCCTGCCCGGCGACGAGCGGCACGCCGTGAAGGACCCGGTGATCGTCATCGAGGGCGGGCGCTGGCATCTGTGGGCGTCGGTCCATCCGCTCGACGTGCCGGCGCACGAGGACCGGATGACCACCGAGTACTACACCAGCACGGACGGCCTGGCCTGGCGGCACGAGGGCACCGCGCTCGAGCCGCGCGCGGGGCGGTGGGACGCGAGGGGGGTGCGGATCAGCGCCGTCTTCCGGGTCGACGGCCGCTGGGCCGCCACGTACGACGGCCGCGCCACGGCGGCGGAGAACTGGGAGGAGCGGACCGGCCTGGCCTACGCCACCGGGACCCCCGGTGTCTTCACCGCCCAGGGGCACGAGCCGGTCGCGGAGTCGCCCCATGCCGGGCACGGGCTGCGCTACCTCAGCGTGGTGCCACAGGTGGCCGGCGGGTACCGGCTCTACTACGAGGGCACCCGCGAGGACGGGGCGCACGAGCTGCGCACGGAGCTGCTGCTGCCGCCGGTCCGCTCCGCCGAACGGCGCCCGGCGGCGGCGGTCTGAGCCGGTGGGTTCGCGTCTGCCGGACTTCCTGCTGCTCGGGGCGCCGAAGTGCGGGACCTCCGCCCTGCACAACGCCCTGAGCGGCCACCCGCAGCTGTTCCTGTCCACCCCGAAGGAGCCGAAGTTCTTCCTCACCGACGGCCCACCGCCGGATTCCGGTGGAGGCCCCGGTGACCTCGCGACCTGGGGCGAGCACGTCTGGCGCCGGGACGAGTACGAGGCTCTGTTCACCGCTGCCGATCCCGACGCGTTGTGCGGCGAGTCGACGGTCTTCTACCTCTACGACCGCGACGCGCAGCGGCGGATCCGGGACCTCCTGCCCGGGGCCCGGCTGATCGCCGTGCTGCGCGATCCGATCGAGCGGGCCCACTCGAACTGGGCGCACCTGCGCGGCGCGGGCCTCGAGCCGGAGGCGGACTTCGTGCGCGCTCTGGAGCGCGAGGAGGAGCGGATCGCCGCGGGCTGGGCGCACTTCTGGCACTACACCGCCCAGGGCCGCTACGGCGGCCAGCTCGAGCACCTCTTCTCGCTCTTCCCGAGCGAGCAGGTGCTGCTGCTGCGCTACCGGGAGCTCCGCGACGATCCCGCCGGCACGGCGGACCGGGTGTGCCGGTTCCTCGGGGTCGAGACCGGCATCGTGGCGGGGGTGTCCCGGCACCAGGTCCGCCCGGACGTGCGCGGCCGCGTGTCCGGGCCGACGAGCGCGGAGCGCGCGGCGACCCTGCCGCGATTCGCGGACGACGTCCCGCGGGTGGCCGCGCTGACCGGTTGGGAGCTGGACGAATGGCTGCGATGACTCCGGGGGCGATGTCCCCGGTCCCGCTGTCGGTGCTGGACCTGGCGCCGATCGCGGCGGGATCGACGGTGGCGGAGGCGCTGCGCAACACCGTCGACCTGGCCCGGCACGCCGAGCGGCAGGGCTACCGGCGGTACTGGCTGGCCGAGCACCACCTCAACCCCGGCGTCGCCGGGGCCTCGCCACCGCTGCTGATCCAGGCGGTCGCGCAGGCCACGAGCA